>NZ_JAHBDP010000089.1:0-44904 GCF_019956495.1 Pseudomonas sp. BF-B-26
GCTCGCGAAAGCGGTTTCACATTCGACATTGATGCAAGCTGATTCACCGCTTTCGCGAGCAAGCCCGCTCCCACATTGGATCTATGTCGAGGCTACTGGAAGTTCAATTTCTCTGGCACATCCACATCCCACAACACCCCAGGATCGTCCACGACCACCTCGACTACTCTCGCCTGCGCGAACAACGCCTTGGCCCCTCGATCGCCGGACAACGCCATTAACGCCGGACCAAAGCTGCGCCCAAATCCCACCGGGTGCCCGAACTCGCCTTCATGCACCGGCACGCTGATGCAATCGTCGGAAATACTCGCCACTACCCGCTCGATGCTCGACGGCAAGATGAACGGCATATCCCCCAGCACAATCAGCCAGCCACCGAGCTGCGGACACGCCGCCACCCCGGCCGCGATGCTGTCGCCCATGCCGGTCGATTCAATCAGCACAATTTCGCAACCATAAGCCTTGGCCATACGGATCACTTGTGGTCGATCCACCGTGGTCACCAGGACGCGCTTCTCAAGAGACGTCGGCAAATTCACCAGCACTTGCTCGATCATCGAATGCACAGCGCCGTCGCGCCCCGTGCAATCCGCTACCAGCTTGTCCCGCTCGGCACCGGCCTCCTGTCGAAACCGACGGCCCTGCCCCGCTGCCAGCACAATGACGCCGATGGATTCGCTCATACGCCCTCCTGCAACAGCTTCTTCTGCTTGAGCTCGACACCGTTCTTGATCGCGACAATTTCGGCCAGCAGCGACAAAGCGATTTCCGCCGGTGTGTGGCTGCCAATGTGCAAACCGATCGGACCGTGCAGCCGAGCGATAGCCTCTTGTGACAAGCCTAGCTGAGCCAGATTGTCCCGGCGCTTCAAGCTGTTGACCCGCGACCCCAGCGCACCGACATAAAACGCCCTGGAATCCAGCGCCGTCAGCAGCGCCATGTCATCGAGTCGAGGATCGTGGGTCAGTGCGACGATGGCCGTACGCTCGTCAGTCTGGATGCTGAGCACCGCGTCATCGGGCATACCCGAAACAAATCGCCCGTGCTGCTCTTCCCAGCCGTAAACGAACTCGGTGCGCGGATCGCAGATCAGCACTTCGAAATCCAGCAGCCGTGCCATCTCGGCGACATACCGGGACAACTGCCCCGCACCGATCAGCAACAGCCGCCAACGTGGACCGTAAATGGCCCGCAACGTTTTGCCATCGAACGTCAGGACATCCGTCTTGTCAGCCGGTTGCAGCGTGACTTCACCCGTCTCGACACTGAGCGAGCGAGCCACGATTTCATGCGCCTCGCAGCGCGCCAGCAACTCGGCGACCCAAGCCGGATCGCCGACCCGCTCCTCGGTCAGGCGCAAGGTGCCGCCGCACGGCAAACCGAAGCGTGCCGCCTCCTCACGGGTGACGCCGTAAGTGATCAACTGCACCGGCGGCCCATCGGCGGGAATCCGACCGTCATGCAGCCGGGCAATCAAATCGTCTTCGACACAACCACCGGACACCGAGCCAATCACCACACCATCTTCACGCAACGCCAGCATGGCGCCAGGTGCCCGCGGCGCGGTGCCCCAGGTCTGGACCACGCTGTACAACATCACCCGCCGACCGGCGCGGCGCCATTCGAGCACGCTGCGCAGGACGTTCAGATCGACGCTGTCCATCAGGCTTGTGCCTTCTGCCAACCTTGCAGCTGATAGCGAACCGGCAAGTTGCGGATGCGCTTGCCGGTGGCGGCAAAGATTGCGTTGCACAGTGCTGGCGCAATCGGTGGCACGCCCGGTTCACCGACACCGCCCAGTGGCACATTGCCTGGCGGTGTGACCAGATGAACTGCAACTTCCTTGGGCGCCAGGGACATACGCGCCACTTCGTACATGTGGAAGTTGTCCTGCTGGACCTTGCCGGCCTTGAAGCTGATTTCCCCCAGCACCGCGTTGCCCAGCCCCATGACACAGGCGCCTTCGAACTGCGAGCGAATCCGCTCGGGGTTGATCTGCGGACCGCAATCCACTGCGATGTCGGCCTTGTGCACGATCAGCGTGCCGTCGTCTTTGACTTCAACCTCGATTACCGCCGCCACATAGGTCACGAAGCTGTAATGCACCGCCAGCCCCAAACCTCGGCCCTTGGGTAACTCACGACCCCAACCGGCGGCTTTGGCAGCGGTTTCCAGCACCGTGCGCATCCGCGCGGTATCGATCGGATAACGCTCGGGGGATTCGCCGTAGTTCCACTCTTCACTCAAGGTGCGCGGATCGATCTGCCGGTCCGGGCCCAGCAATTTGATCTGGTACTTGAGCGGATCCTGGCCGGCCTTGTGCGCCAGTTCATCGACAAAGCTCTGAATCGCAAAACCGTGAGGAATGTTCGACACCGAGCGATACCAGCCGACCCGGGTGTGAATCGCCGCTTCCGGGTTTTCCAGGCGCACGTTGGGGATCGCGTAAGCCATGTTGGTGAAACCCATGCCCAGTTCGAAGGCTGCCTCGTGGTTCATGCCCGGCGCAAACAACGCGGTGATGCTCGGCGCTACGGTGCGGTGCAACCAGCCGGACGGCAGGCCGTCCTTGTTCAGGCTGGCTTTCAGGTACTCGGCCGACACCGTGTGGAAATAGGAGCAGTGGATGTCGTCTTCACGGGTCCATTGCACCCGCACGGCCTTGCCGGGGAATTCCTTGGCGAGGATGGCCGCTTCGATGATGAAGTCCGGTTTGGATTTACGCCCGAAACCGCCGCCCAACAAAGTGACGTTAAAGGTGACGTTATCGAACGCAATGCCGAGGCGCTCGCCAATGCGTTCGCGGGTGACTTGGGGGGCCTGGCTTGGGGCCCAGGCTTCGCATACACCGTCCTTGAAGCGGGCGATGGCGACCATCGGTTCCATGGGTGCTTGCGTCAGGTGCGGCAGGTAATAGGACGCTTCGAGCGTGCTGTCGGCGCTGCCCATGGCTTCGTCGATGTTGCCGGTATTGCGCACCACTTTGCCGGGTTTGAGGGAGGCTGCCTCAATTTCCTTGCGGTAGGCGATCGAGTCGTAACTGGCGTTAGGGCCATCATCCCACTCGATTTTCAGCGCTTCGCGGCCCTTGATCGCCGCCCAGGTATTACTGGCGACCACGGCCACGCCGCCCAACGGCTGAAACTCCGACGGCAGCGGATGACCTTCGATCTGCACGACCTTGATCACGCCCGGGACTTTCATCGCGGCACTGGAGTCGACGGACTTGACCTTGCCGCCATACACCGCAGGGCGTGCAATGGTGGCGTAGAGCATGCCGTCGAAATGAACGTCGGCACCGTAAATGGCGCGGCCATTGACGATGTCGGTACCGTCGATGGCCTTGGTGCCTTCCTTGCCGATGTAGCGGAACTCCGACGGCTGCTTGAGCCGCAGGCTGTCACGCGCCGGCACAGCCAACGCACCGGCCGCGGCGGCCAAGGCGCCGTAACCCAGCTCACGACCGCTCGGTTTATGGATGACTTTATGCAGTTGCGCATGGCATTCGCTGACCGGCACTTTCCACTGTTCGGCAGCGGCTTGTTCAAGCATGGTCCGCGCAGCAGCACCGCAGCGACGCATCGGCTCGTACCAGTGGCGCATGCTGCGCGAGCCATCGGTGTCCTGGTTGCCGAAGCGCACTTCGTCGCCCGGCGCCTGTTGCACCTTCATCATCGCCCAGTCGGCGTCCAGTTCATCGGCTACCACCATCGTCAGGCTGGTGCGCACACCCTGGCCCATTTCCGAACGGTTGCAGACCACGGTCACCCTGCCGTCAGCGGCAATGCTGACGTAAACCTTGGGATCGTCGATCCAGCCGTTGGGCATGCCATCGGCGCCGAATTTCTTCTCTTTCTCCGCAGCCAAAGCATCTTGCCAGCCCCAACTCGCCACCAAAACCAACGCACCGGTGGCGCCAACGCCTTTGAGGAAACCGCGACGACTGAGGTTGCTCAGCGCGAAATCATTCGGTAACTGGCTCATGCCTTGGCCTCCTTCAGGTGAGTGGATGCCTGGCGGATGGCGGTCTTGATGCGGTTGTACGTGCCGCAGCGGCAAATGTTGCCGACCATCGCCTCTTCGATCTGTTCGTCGCTGGGGTTCGGGTTGGTCTTGAGCAACGCCGTGGCGGACATGATCTGCCCGCCCTGGCAGAAACCACACTGGGCCACGGCGGTGTCGAGCCAGGCTTGCTGGACGACTTGCCCGACCGGGTCGGCGTGCAGATTATCGATGGTGGTGACGTTCTGGCCGACCACTGAACCGATCGGCGTGATGCAACTGCGCGCCGGGGCGCCGTCGATATGGATGGTGCAGGCGCCACAGAGGCCCATGCCGCAGCCGAATTTGGTGCCGTTGTAACCGGCCACGTCGCGGATCGCCCAGAGCAGCGGCATGTCCTCGGTGACATCGAGTTGATGGTCTTGACCATTGAGCTTCAGGGTAATCATGGGCACGCCCGCATATTATTGGTTATGGGGTCGAGCAATCTGCCGCCCAGGGTTGGCGGTTGGCATCACGCAGATCGGCTCAGGCTAAATGGGCTCTCTTATGCGGACGGCAGGGTCCGCATCGGGCCTTTGGTGGAGCAAACGTTTGCATCGTTAGGTGGCTAAGTTAACCCAACATTAACAAAAAAGCCCTGCACCGTTAAACGTGTGCAGGGCTTTCAGATCAGTCTTGAAGCGTAGCCTCAATACCGATTGGGCTCCATTTCCAGGTCGACATGAAAACGTTCTGAAATGTCTTTCTGGATGCGTTGCGCCAGGTTCAGCAATTGCAGACCGGTCGCGTTGCCGTAGTTGACCAGCACCAATGCCTGCAATTTATGCACGCCGGCATCGGCTTCACGGAAACCTTTCCAGCCGGCCCGCTCGATCAGCCACCCCGCTGCCAGTTTCATCTGCCCGTCGGGTTGCGCGTAGGCCACCAGATCCGGGTATTCACCTTTGAGTTGCGCAACGAGCGCCGCTGGCACCAACGGATTCTTGAAGAAGCTGCCGGCATTGCCGAGCACTGCCGGGTCCGGAAGCTTTTCGTTGCGAATGCTGCAAATCGCCTGGCTGACATCGGTGGCGGTCGGGTGATCGATACCTTGCTCAGTCAGGCGCTGACGCACCGGGCCGTACTCCAGATGCAGGTGCGCGGCGCGGTCCAGGATGAAACGTACCCGCAGGATCAACCAACGCCCCGGTTCCTGTTTGAACAGGCTGTCGCGGTAGGCGAAGTTGCATTCTTCCAGGGTGAAATCCCGCAAGTCACCGGTCTGGCGATCCAGCGCGGTCAAGCCGGCGAACACGTCCTTGATCTCCACACCATAGGCGCCGATGTTCTGCATCGGTGCCGCACCGACGGTGCCGGGAATCAGGCTGAGGTTCTCCAGTCCCGACAACCCCTGCGCCAGGGTGTGCTGCACGAACGGATGCCAAGGCTCACCGGCCTCGGCTTCGATCACGACTTTGCTGCCGTCATCGCTCAGGATGCGAATCCCGCGGGTGGCCATGCGCAGCACCAACGACTGGATATCGGCCGTCAGCAGCAGGTTGCTGCCACCGCCAATCACCAGCAGCGGCACGTCATGTTCCAGCGCATAGGCCAGGGCTTCACGCACGTCGGCATCGTTATGGGCCTCGGCAAACAGCCGGGCCTGAACATCGACGCCAAAGGTGTTGAACGGCTTGAGCGAAACCCGGGGTTGGACCTGCAAACTCATAACCGTCCCTTCAATTCGATCACCAGCAAATCACTGGCGCGCTCGATCAGGTCCAGTACCTGCTCAAAGCCTTGGTCGCCGTCGTAGTACGGATCCGGCACTTCATCGATTTCCGACTGATAGCGACGCAGGAACAGGTCCAGCTCGGCTTTGCCCTTGGCCGGTTGCAAAGCCTCGAGGTTGCGCAGGTTGCTGTGGTCCATCGCCAGAATCAGGTCGTAGGTGGCGAAATCGGCGCGGGACACTTGCTGGGCGCGCTGGGCGGACAGGTCATAACCGCGCAGCTTGGCCGCCGCCTGGCTGCGCTTGTCCGGGGCCTTGCCGACGTGCCAGTCACCGGTACCCGCAGAGGCGACTTCGATTTGATCGGCCAGCCCCGCTTCGCGCAGTTTATGTCGCAACACGCCTTCGGCCGTGGGTGAACGGCAAATGTTGCCCAGGCAGACAAACAAAACCCGCATCAGGCCTCCAGCAGGCGACGAACGCGCTCAAGGTCTTCGACGGTATCGACGCCGGTCGGCGGTGCGATCAGCGCGTCGGCGACGTGAATCCGCACGCCGTGCCACAGGGCGCGGAGCTGTTCCAGGGATTCGGTATTTTCCAGCCAGCACGGGCCCCAGCTGACGAAGTCATGCAGGAAACCGGCGCGGTAGGCATAGATGCCAATGTGCCGACGATACGGCACGCCTTCCGGCAATTGCTCGCGGCTTTTGGCGAACGCGTCCCGGGCCCACGGCAAGGTGGCACGACTGAAGGTCAGCGCCAGGCCATTAAGGTCGCTGACAACCTTGACCACGTTGGGATTGAACAGGGTTTCCACGTCTTCGATCGGCTCGGCCAGCGTGGCCATGCGCGCTTCGGTGTGGGCGGCCAGGTTGGCGGCCACCTGATCGATCACGCTCGGCGGGATCAACGGTTCGTCCCCCTGGACGTTGACCACAATGGCGTCGGACGCCAGGCCCAGTTTCGCGGCGACTTCAGCCAAACGGTCGGTGCCGGAATTGTGATCTTCGCGGGTCAGCACCACTTCAGCGCCAAACCCTTTGCAGGCCTCGACGATGCGCGCATCGTCAGTGGCAACCACCACGCGCTGAGCACTACTTTTGCTCGCCTGTTCCCAGACGTGCTGGATCATCGGCTTGCCGGCGATCAGCAGCAGCGGCTTGCCCGGCAAGCGGGTGGAGGCGTAACGCGATGGAATGACAACGGTAAAGGCTGTGGTCATTTATCCAGACGCTCGTCGGTGGTCAGGGTGCGGGCTTCGGTTTCGAGCATCACCGGGATGCCGTCACGAATCGGGTAAGCCAGGCCTGCGCCTTTGCTGATCAGCTCGGTTTTGTCGGCGCTGAGCTTGAGCGGGCCTTTGCAGACCGGGCAAGCGAGGATATCGAGCAATTTGGTGTCCATGAGCATTCCCTGGATAAATGGATTTAAGGCAAAAGACGAGCCGGCAACAGGCGCATCAGCTGCGTATCGAACCAGGCCACGAAAGCCGGTGATGGCGCAGCATCGACCGCCAGGTACCACCAATCGGCGGCGGCGAAGGCACGGCACTTCACCGCGTCCTTTTCGGTCATCACCAACGGCAATGACGGTGTGAAATTCAAGGCCTGCACGCTGTATTCGGCGTGGTCGGCAAACGCATGCGGCACTGGCTGCCAGTGTAACGTTTCGAGGGTTGTGAAGAAACGCTGCGGATTGCCGATCCCGGCCACGGCGTGCAGGGCCTGGCCAGCGGGAAAGTGGTCGAGGGGACGCCGCTCGCCGCTGTGCAGATTGATCAATTCGGTGGGTTGCAGCTGGAAGGCAAAACCGTCGTCGCGATCGGCATCGGCACCGTTGTAGAGCACCGCGTCGACACTTTGCAGACGCTCGACCGGTTCACGCAACGGCCCGGCTGGCAGGCAACGCTGATTGCCCAGGCCGCGGGCGGCATCGATCAGCACCAGTTCAAGGTCGCGGGCCAGTCGATAATGCTGCATGCCGTCGTCGGACAGGATCAGGTCCAGTGGCTCGCTCGCCAGCAGGGCTTTGACGGCGCTGCTGCGGTCCGGGTCGATCATCAACGAAACGCCGGTGCGCTGGACGATCAACAGTGGTTCGTCTCCCGCAATATCGGCGCTTTGATCCGCCTCGACTCGCCACGGCAAGTGGGGTGGCTTGGCGCCATAACCCCGACTGACCACGCCGACCCGCAAACCGCTGCGCTGGCAGTGCTGGATCATCCACAGAATCAGCGGCGTCTTGCCGGTGCCGCCGACGGTGATATTACCCACGACGATCAGCGGCACCGGCGGTTGATAGATCTCGCCCTCACCCGCCAGAAAACGCTTGCGCTTGTTAATGACCACGCGCCGATACAACCACTCCAGCGGCTGCAACAGCTTCAGGGCCGGATGACCT
Organism: Pseudomonas sp. BF-B-26; assembly: GCF_019956495.1. Taxonomy (NCBI): domain Bacteria; kingdom Pseudomonadati; phylum Pseudomonadota; class Gammaproteobacteria; order Pseudomonadales; family Pseudomonadaceae; genus Pseudomonas; species Pseudomonas sp. BF-B-26. Next base: position 8,117 of record NZ_JAHBDP010000089.1, read on the forward strand.
TGGTACCACGCGGCGAGCAAGCGATCGGACATGGCCATCAGGGCGCGGGCGGCGCCGCCTCGACAGTGGTCATGCGCAGGTGACTGAAACCGAGTTTGCCGGCGGCGTCCATGGCGGTAATGACGGACTGATGCTGAGTCTTGCCGTCGGCGCTGATGGACAGCGGCAGGTTGGTGTCGCCACTGGATTCTTTCTGCAGTGCGTCCATCAGGGTCGCCAGGTCGTTCTTGGGCAATACCTGATTATTCACCGAGAAGGCACCTTCGGCACTGATGGCAACGTCCAGGTGTTTGACCTGCTGGTCTTCGGCAGGGGAACCACTGACCGCTTCCGGCAGATCCACGCGCAACTGGGTTTCACGGGTAAACGTAGTGGTGACCACGAAAAACAGCAGCAGGATAAACACCACGTCAATCAGCGACGCGAGGTTGATGTCTACCGTTTCCCGTGGTTTACGGCGGAATTTCACGCTTTGCCCCCATTCAGGTCGACATCACGGTCACCCTGTACCACCTCTACCAGTTTGATCGCTTCCTGCTCCATGCCGACCACCAGTTCATCGATCCGGCGTTGCAGGAATCGGTGGAAGAAGACCGCCGGGATACCGACCATCAGGCCTGCGGCCGTGGTGATCAGCGCTTTGGAAATACCGCCAGCCAGCACCGCAGCATTGGTACCCATGCCCGTGCCCATGAACGCGCTGAAAATGTCGATCATGCCCAGCACCGTACCCAACAGACCCAGCAACGGGGCCATGGCGGCGATGGTGCCCAACGCGTTGATGTAACGTTCGAGCTCGTGAATGACCCGTGCCGCAGCCTCTTCAATGCACTCTTTCATGATCTCGCGACCATGCCTGGAGTTGGCCAGGCCAGCCGCGAGGATTTCGCCCAACGGCGAGTTGGCGCGCAATTCCTTGAGTTTTTCTTTATTGAGTTGCTTGTCCTTGATCCACACCCAGACTTGCCCGAGCAAATGCTCCGGGGTCACACGGCTGGCTCGCAGGGTCCAGAGACGCTCTGCGACGATTGCCATGGCCGCGATGGAACTCAAAATGATCGGCAGCATCATCCAGCCGCCGGATTTGACCAATTCCCACACAGTGACAGCCCCCTCGAAAAAGTGCGCCACTCTAACATAGGGGGTGAGCGCACCGAAGACCGTGATGTCGCATCCAGTCGGTGTTTAATCACTCCGGGTTACTGTGCAGAGCGCCAGAAACGCCGTTCTTGACGCATCGTCCATGGCGGCTTGAAGCGTCCCAGTTGCAGACGGATGGCACCCTGCTCGGCACTGTCATGGATCGAAATGCCGCGCTTTCGATAGCGCGCCATGATTGTGGGATGGGGATGACCGAATGAATTTCCCTGGCCACGAGAGATCAACACCGCCTTGGGCTGCAACGCGGCAAGCAACGCCATCGATGACGAACTGCGACTGCCGTGGTGCGGCGCCTGCAACCAATCAGTGGTGACGGCCAGTGGACTGTCGAGCAGCGCCCGCTCGGCTGCGGCGTCTATATCGCCGGTAAGTAACAGACGCTCACCGTTGGCTTCTATCTGCAGGACGCAGGATTTTTGATTGCTGTCGCTGGCCGAAGACCATTGCCACAGCTGGAACCTCACATCATCCCAGACCCATTGCTTGCCGCTCTCGCAGCCTTCGGCCTGCAACTCGGCCCGCAGCGCCTGGGGATCGCCACTGACCACCCGTTTCACCGGCAGACCATTGGCAACGGCCCGGGCGCCGCCCGCATGATCGGCGTCGGCATGGCTGATCAACATCAAATCGAGCCCCTCCGCTCCCAGTTTGCGTAATGCCGGCAGCACCACACGCTCGCCCAGGTCGAAATCGCCGAAACGTGGCCCGGTGTCATACAACAGTGCGTGATGTCGCGTGCGCACCAGGATGGCCAAACCCTGGCCGACATCCAGCTGCCAGACTTCGGCGATGCCTTCAGGCAAGCGCTCCCGGGGCGGAAAAACCAGCAACAGCAGCATCGGCCAACCCAACGCGCGAAACGGCACACCTCGAGGCATTAATAGTAGAAAGGCACCGAGTGTGCCGAGTGCCCATACCCACAACGGGATGGCCACCGGCACCCACGCGGGCAAGTACCCGGCCATCAGCGTCAGGCCCTTGAACAAAAGGTCGATCAAACCTCCTGCCAACCACAACAACCCTTCGCCCACGTAAGGAAGGGGTAAAAACAGCGTGCCCAGCAATGCCGGAGGCAGCACGACCACGCTGATCCACGGCACCGCGAGCAAATTGGCCACCGGCCCGCTGAGACTGATCGGCAACCCGAGCACCAGCAGCAACGGGCACAGGCCAATCGCGATCAGCCATTGGGCGCGGGTCCAGGTTTGCCACCAGCGCCAGGGGCCCAGCCGACCACCGAAAGTGAAGATCAACACCGCCACCGCCGCGAACGACAGCCAGAAACCCGGTTGCAGACTCGCCAGCGGATCCAGTAGCAAAACACCGTCGAGCGCCAGCAACAGCGGCCACCAGGCGCCAAGGTGACGAAATCGCAGGCGCCACAACAGCACCAGGCCGATCATCACGCAGGCCCGCCGCACCGGCACCTCAAAACCGGCCAGCAGCCCATAACCGAGAGCGGCCGCGAACGCGAGTCCACAGGCCCACGGCAGCCAAGGCAAGCGTTTGGGCCACAGGCCATAACGGGCCAGCCCGGCGATCAACAGATACACCAGCCCCGCCAACAACCCGATGTGTTGTCCGGAAATCACCAACAGATGGACCGTGCCGGTGTCTTGCAGCACCTGCCAGTCTTCGCGACTCAGTCCGGCGCCATCCCCCAGCACCAACGCCGTCAGCGCTCCCGTTCGCCCCTGGGCATCCACGGACTGCAAGCGCTGACGGATGCCGTCGCGCCAGGCCCATTGGGCTTCCTTGAGCCGCTCGCCAGCCTTGACCGTCCCGGTCGCGCCGATACGTTGCGCCAACAGCCAGGCGTCGTAATCGAAGGCATGGGGGTTGAGCAGCCCCGCAGGACGCTTCAACTTGACCGCCAGTCGCCACTGTTCGCCGCTGTTGACCGGCGGCCCGTCATACCAGGCCAGGCGCATCAGTTGCGGCACCTTGCCGTGTCGCGACCGGGCGTCGGCCAACTCGAAACGCACGACGGCCTCATTGTTCTGTGGCAATCCCGTCACCCGACCTTCGACCCAACGGGTTTCGCCATCGAGGCTCATCGGCAGCCGATCATCCAGCGCCCACTGCGCATTCGCGCCCGCCCAACTGAAGCCGAACAGCAAAAATGCCAGTGGATAGCTGCGAAACGGCAGCAACATCAAACCGATGACCGGCAGCAACATCCATAACCAGACCGGCGGTAATACCGGTAAAAAACGCAGGATCAACAGACCCAACGCCAGCGCCATCATCCCTGTGCGCATACGCCCGTCCTTGAGAGTCCCCTCCTAGGCATAGCCGGCTAATCGCACAGGCATCGTTATTAATTGTCACAAAGTCTGAATGGGCAGCTCATAGAATCCAGACATACTTGCCGCCTTAACCGACCGAGAAGCCTTATGCCCCGGCGCTTATTCAAACGTTACATGCCAGACCCGATCAGCATCAGGGAACACAAGTCCTTACGCTTTCTCGGCACACTGCTGCATGACCCGAACCTCTGGCACCTCAACCGCCATTCCGTCGCACGGGCCATGGCGGTGGGTCTGTTCGCGGCGTTCCTGCCAATTCCGCTGCAGATGCTGGTTGCGGCCATTCTCGCCATCATGGTGCGCGGCAACATGCCGATTGCAGTCAGCCTGGTCTGGCTGACCAATCCGATCACCATGCCGGCGGTGTTCTTCTGCACTTACCAGACCGGAGCCTGGCTGATGGATGTTCCCACCCGCCATTTGCCGGACGAGCTGACCTGGGAATGGATCAGCGGCGAACTCTCGACGCTTTGGCAGCCGTTTTTACTCGGCTCGGTGGTGACGGGACTGGTGCTCGGCGCGCTCGCCTATTGCCTGACCATGATGTATTGGCGCTGGTGGGTAGGACGGCAGTGGCGGCGGCGCCAGAAAAAACGGATGCCGTAAACGCAAAACGGCCTCCATTTTTTGGAGGCCGTTTTTTTGTGGTGTCTGGGCTGACGCCTTCGCGAGCAAGCCCGCTCCCACATTGGATCTGTGAACGACACAAACCCACTGTGGGAGCGGGCTTGGTCCGGGCGGCGTTCCGACGAAGCAGGCGACTCGGTCTTCCTCAGGTACGCATCCCGCGACCACTGACCAGCAGCCGTGCGCAACCGATGTACAACACCACGGTCGCCACCAGCATGAAGGTGATCGCCACGCTGATCCTGATGTCCGAAACGCCAAGAATGCCGTAACGGAAGGCGTTGACCATGTGCAGCACCGGGTTGGCCAGGGACACGGTCTGCCAGAACGGCGGCAGCAAGGAGATCGAGTAGAACACCCCGCCCAGGTAAGTCAGCGGTGTCAGCACAAATGTCGGGATGATCGAGATGTCATCGAAGTTGCGCGCAAACACGGCGTTGATGAAGCCCAGCAGCGAGAAGATCGTCGCCGTCAGCACCACCACCAGAATGGTCACGCCCAGGTGATGCACCTGCAATTGGGTGAAGAACAGCGACAGCAGGGTCACAATGACCCCAACCATCAAGCCACGCAGTACGCCGCCCAGGGTGTAACCGATCAGAATCGTATGCGGCGACACCGGCGACACCATCAATTCTTCGATGGAACGCTGGAACTTGCTGCCGAAGAAACTCGAGACCACGTTGCCGTAGGAGTTGGTGATCACCGACATCATGATCAGCCCCGGCACGATGTACTCCATGTAGGTGAAACCACCCATGTCACCGATCTGCCGGCCGATCAGATTGCCGAAGATCACGAAGTACAGAACCATGGTGATAGCCGGCGGCAGCAGCGTCTGCGGCCAGATCCGGGTAAAGCGCCTGACCTCTCGGTAAACGATGGTGTTGAGGGCAACGAGGTTGGGTTGCAGCTCGGAACTCATACCGCCACCTTCGACAGATTTTTCTCCACCAGGGACACGAACAACTCCTCGAGGCGATTGGTTTTGTTACGCAGGCTCAACACTTCGATGTTCTGTTGCGCCAATTGGGTGAACAGCGCGGTGATGCCCATGGCCTTGTCGACCTGAACTTCAAGGGTGTGGCTGTCGAGCAGCTTGGTCGGGTAACCGAGCAACTGCGGCGCGGTTTGCACTGTGTTTTTGAGGTCGAGCAGGAACGTTTCCACATGCAGTTGGCTGAGCAACTGTTTCATGCTGGTGTTCTCGACGATGGTGCCGTGATCGATGATGCCGATGTTGCGGCACAACTGCTCAGCCTCTTCCAGGTAGTGGGTGGTGAGGATGATGGTGATGCCTTTCTTGTTCAGCTCAGTGAGGAACGTCCACATCGAGCGACGCAGTTCGATGTCCACACCCGCTGTCGGTTCGTCGAGGATCAGCAGGCGTGGTTCGTGAACCAGCGCACGGGCGATCATCAGTCGACGCTTCATGCCGCCGGACAGTGAACGTGACGGGACATCGCGCTTGTCCCAAAGGCCCAGCTGGGTCAGGTACTGCTCGGCACGTTCCTTGGCGATTTTCGGCGGGATGCCGTAATAACCGGCCTGGGTCACGACGATGTCGAAGGTTTTCTCGAACTGGTTGAAGTTGAATTCCTGGGGCACGACGCCGATGCAGCGCTTGAGCTGCGCAGGATTCTTGTCCAGATCGTGACCGAAAACATTCACCGTCCCGCTGGTCTTGTTCACCAGGGTCGAGAGAATGCCGATGGTCGTGGATTTGCCGGCGCCATTGGGGCCGAGCAAGGCAAAAAAGTCACCTTCGGCGACGTCCAGATCGATACCACTCAAGGCCTGGAAACCGTTGCCGTAGGTTTTGGTTAGCTGCCGGATGGACAGAGCGGAACTCATATCGGATTTACGCACCAAGAAGGGAAGAAAGGGACAAATAAGGGCGGGCGGCGACGAATACAACCGCGGCGCACGAGCGCAATGGTGCTTGCCGCCGCCACACAAGTACAGTCAAGCGTGTCGATAGTGAGTATTAAGTCAACGCGGTCATAACCGCTTTCTGATACGCCGGACGCTGTTTCAGGCGTGCATACCAGGCTTGCAGATGAGGCTGCGGTGCGCGCTCGATCGGCATCTCGAACCAGGCATAAATGAAACTGCCCAGAGGAATGTCGCCCATGCCGATCTCATCACCGGACAGGTAGGGTTGGGTCGCCAGCGCCTGGTTGGCCATGGACAGCAGGCCATCGCACTCCTTGATCGCGGCGTTGATTGCGGGCCAGTCCTGCTGGTCTTCCGGGGTACGCAATACGCCCCAGAACACCGTGCGGAACGGTCCGGCAAAACTTGAAGTGGTCCAGTCCATCCACTTGTCGGCAGAAGCCCGGGACTGCAGATCCTCTGGATACCAGGCCGTGCCGCTGGCGTGGCGAGCCATCAGGTAACGCACGATGGCGTTGGATTCCCACAACACGAAACCTTCGTCTTCAATCACCGGCACGCGGCCATTGGGGTTCATCGCGCGGTACTGCGGCGTATCGACTACACCAAAGGCGCCGCCGGCATCGATGGCTTCATAGGCCAGGCCCAGCTCCTCGGCGGCCCACAAAGGTTTTCTGACATTCGACGAGTTTTTCCGACCCCAGATCTTCAGCATGACCGCCTCTTTATGGATGAATGCGCAGGCAGCATACGCCGGATCAGGCGCGACTCAAATCGCTCTGCATGTCACCCGGCAGCACGGGCGATTGGTCGCCGAACAGATGCGGATAGCACTTCTCCAGGTGCTCGAAAAAGAACGCTTCAGGCACGTCGGTGAACTGGCCGTGGTCGATCAGGTATTCCATCAATTGCTCTCCGTCGCGATTGAACGGATGGAAAACGCTGTCGTTGATGCCGTCGAATTCCAGGGGTGCGACATTGAACAGGTCGCACAAGCCTTGGTTGAACGCTGGCGTGGCTTTGACCCAGCGGCCGTTCAGGTGAAGTTCCGTATAACCGTGCATGGCGAACACGTCACTCTTGAGCAACTCGAGCAACCGCGGCGTCGACAAATGATTGCGCACATCCGCCAGACCGATCCGCGCGGGAATCCCGCAATGCCGGGCGGCACCGGCCAGCAGCGTGGCTTTGGGCACGCAATAACTCTCCCCCGCTGCCAGCGCATAACTGCCGCGCAAGGTATTCGGGTCGAGACTGAAGGTGTAAGGGTTGTAACGCACGGCTTCGCGCACGGCGTAATAGAGATTGATCGCCTGCTCTAGAGGGTCACGACTGTTGCCGCGATGTTTTTCGGCGAACTCCACCACCGACGAGTGGTCACTATCGATGAAGCGGCCGGGACTCAGATACGCGTGCATGAGAACAATCTCCTGGGGAAGCCACGAGTCTAGCGACACGTTCAGCACAGAGATAACGACGTTTCGGCCAAACATGGGCGCTTTGCCGCCCGCCCAACGAACGATTTCCGCGGCCTGTTGCCCACTGGGCCTACAAAACTCATCGAAGGTTTCCCACGAATTCAATCACATCGCTCTGACCACCCTGTTTTGCGGATGCCGTCTAAGCTCTGAAAGTTGGTTTTGCCCTGGTTTCACGGAGGATTAAATATGCTGCTGTTGTGGATACTGGTTCTGGTTGTCGGGATTGCTTATTTAGCCCACCGTCGTGTCGCCCCGTTGCCCGCCCTGTGCATCGTTGCCGTTTACGTGGTGGCGATGGGCGCTTTCAGCCGCGCGCCAGGCTGGTTGCTGCTGGTTCTCTGGGTGTTGATCGCGGCTGTGGCTGCGCCCTTGTTGTTGCCCGACCTGCGCCGCAAATTTTTCAGCGCGCCGCTGTTCAGCTGGTTCCAGAAAACCCTGCCACCGATGTCGCAAACCGAACGCGATGCGATCGATGCCGGCACAGTGTGGTGGGATGGCGAACTGTTCAGCGGTCGCCCGGACTGGAACAAACTGCTGGCCTATCCAAAAGCGCAGCTGAGCGAAGAGGAACAGGCCTTCATCGACGGCCCGACCGAAGAACTCTGCGCCATGGTCAGCGACTGGCAGATCGGTCAAACCATGGACCTGCCTCCCGAAGCCTGGGCCTACATCAAGGAAAACGGCTTCTTCGCCCTGATCATTCCCAAGGAGTTCGGCGGCAAGGGTTTCTCCGCCTATGCCCACTCCCAGGTGGCGATGAAACTGGCGACCCGCAGCGGCGACCTTGCCTCTACCGTGATGGTCCCCAACTCCCTCGGCCCGGCCGAACTGCTGTTGCATTACGGCACCGACGAGCAACGCAACCACTACCTGCCACGACTGGCGCGCGGCGATGACATCCCGTGCTTCGCACTGACCGGGCCACTGGCCGGCTCTGATGCGGGCTCCATGCCCGACACCGGGGTGATCTGCAAAGGTGAATGGGAAGGCAAGGAAACCCTGGGCCTGCGCCTGAACTGGGAAAAGCGTTACATCACTCTGGGTCCTGTCGCCACCCTGCTCGGCCTCGCGTTCAAGGCCTACGACCCGGATCACTTGCTGGGTGAGGAGGAAGACCTGGGGATCAGCCTGGCATTGATCCCGACCGATACCGCCGGTGTCGAAATCGGCCGCCGCCACTTGCCGTTGGGCGCGTCATTCATGAACGGCCCGAACTCCGGCAAAGATGTGTTCGTACCGTTGGAGTTCCTCATCGGCGGCCAGGAAATGCTCGGCAAAGGCTGGATGATGCTGATGAACTGCCTGTCGGTCGGGCGTTCGATTTCGTTGCCAGCGGTCGGCACCGGCGCCGCCAAGTTCACCAGCCTGGTGACTGGCCAGTACGCTCAGGTCCGTGAACAATTCAACGTTCCTTTGTCGGCTTTCGAAGGTATTCAGGAAGCGATGGCCCGTATCGGCGGCAACGCCTGGATGATGGATGCCGCGCGGATGCTCACCGCCAATGCGGTGGATTTGGGCGAGAAGCCATCGGTGCTGTCGGCGATTCTCAAGTATCACCTCACCGAACGCGGCCGCGAGTGCATCAGCCACGCCATGGATGTTCATGGCGGCAAGGCAATCATCATGGGGCCGAACAACTACCTCGGTCGCAGCTGGAACGGCGCGCCGATTTTCATCACAGTGGAAGGCGCGAACATTCTCTCGCGTAACTTGATGATCTTCGGCCAGGGTGCGATTCGCTGCCATCCTTTCGTACTTAAGGAAATGGCCCTCGCCGGTCGTGAAGACAAGGATCAGGCACTCACTGAATTTGATGGCCTGCTGCTCAAACACATCGGTTTCGCCGTGAGTAACGCCGCCAGCACGCTGGTGCTGAACCTTGGTTTCGGTCACTTCGAACACGCGCCAGGCGACAAGCTCAGCCAGGGTTACTTCCGCGCCCTCAATCGCCAGGCGGCTGCGTTCGCCCTGCTCGCCGACCTGAGCATGATGCTGCTGGGCGGCGAATTGAAACGACGCGAACGTCTGTCGGCACGTCTGGGGGATGTGCTCAGCAACATGTACCTCGCCTCCGCCGCGCTCAAGCGTTACCACGACCTCGATTCACCGGGGCACATGGCACCGCTGTTTACCTGGGCCATGGAAGAAAGCCTGGGGCAGTCGGAACGAGCACTGGATGAGCTGCTGACCAACTTCCCGAACAAAGTGTTGGGTTGCCTGTTGCGGGTGATCGTGTTCCCGTTCGGTCGTCGTCACAAAGGGCCATCGGACAAACTCGGCGCCGAAGTGGCGGCGGTGATCGGCCGCGCCAAGGGCGATCCGACCCTGGAAGAGTTGCTCGGCGGTTGCTACCGGCCGCAATCCACTGATGACCCGGTTGGCGCCCTGCAACATGCGTGTAACCTGCTGAGTGCCGCGCAACCGCTGCGCAAAAAGCTTCATGTCGCGCTCAAAAGTGGCCAGGTCAAACCGGTCGCTGGGGAGCACGTCATCGATGCAGCGCTTGAAGCCGGTGTGTTGCAGCCCAGGGAAGCGCAGACCCTGCGGGACGCCGAAGCGGCGCGGCGCAAGGTGATTGATGTCGATGATTTCGACAAAAAGGAACTGGCGCTGGGCAAAGGAAAGGTCCGCTGATCCCGCTTACCATGTGCCTTCCACCTGTAAAAATGGGCGCGGGCGCTTTATACTCCCGCGCCCGTTTTGCTCTTGAGGACTTATCTCGTGTCCAATGTCGTTGCCGATCATCTTGTCTTGCTCGACCACCTGCGCAGCATCCTGGTCGCCGTAGGTGAGGCCGAACAGGTTCCCGAAGAAAGCCATGCCTTGTTCCTGGAGCGCTTCGACGAACTGCGTGCGTTGCTGCCGGTCGACCCGATCGAAAGCCAATACCTGGGCCAGGACATTCTGTGCCAGGTGATCACCCGCTACCCGCAAATCGCCCACCTGGTCCCGCGCGACCTGCTGTGGTATTTCGCCGGTGACTGCCTGCATTACATGCCCGACGATGAAATCGACTTGTATCAGGCACTGGAAGAACGTCGTTTCGAAGCTGAACAAAACGACGAACCGTTCGACTGGAACCAGGAAAAACAGCTGCTGGCGATGTCGAAAGACGACAGCAAGCACTGATCCTCGGTCAGAAATGCAAAAGGCCTGCATGGTGATTCATGCGGGCCTTTTTTGTGCCTTGCTTCAAGTGATGCAGTGGCTGGTCGGGCCCCTTCGACTTGCCCGCGAAGGCGTCTGTCAGAGCAATCCATCACTCTCGGGCAACTCATACTCCGCCGCGCCCCTAACCGAGCCACTCAACTTGCCCGGCTTGCTCAGGGTCGGCTCCTTTTCCAGGCACTCCACCAGATAGTCGATCAGCACCCGTAACTTCGGGGGCAAATACCGGGTTGGCGAATGCAGCAACCAGGCACCGCCGTGGTAGGACGCCAGAAAGGTCCAGTCCGGCAGCACCTGCACGATCAGCCCCTGTTCCAGCGCATAACGCGCGGTGAAGTACGGCAGGCTGCCAATCCCGATGTGCTGCAACACTGCGCCCAACCGCACACCGGTGTGATTGGCCGCATAACGTCCGCGCACGCCAACGGTGACAGCCTTGGTGCCTTTCTTGAATTTCCAGCGTGCATCGCTCGGCGTTTCGCCCAGATAGATGCAGCTGTGGTTGAGCAAGTCGTGGGGATGGGTCGGTGTGCCGTGTTCGGCCAGGTATTGCGGCGTTGCACAGAGCATGTGATCGATGGTGAGCAATTGCCGACCGACCAGCCCAGCAGGTGGCCGATCTGTAATACGAATCGCCAGATCAACGTTGTCGTCGATCAAATCCACCTGGCGGTCCTCAAGTAACAGCTCTACATCCACTTTGGGATAGCGACGCAAAAATTCCGGCATATGCGGATGAATCACGAAACGCCCCACCGCCTTCGGCACACTGACGCGCACCCGTCCTTCGGCTTCATGGGTGAACTGACCGCTGATCTCCATCACCGACTTGGCGGCGCTGACCATCTCCTGGCAACGCTTGAACACCTCTTCCCCACCATCACTCAAGCGCAACTTGCGCGTGGTTCGCTGCAGCAAACGGGTGGCGAGCGCCTTCTCCAGACGCGAAATGCTGCGACTGACCGCTGAGGGAGAAGAACCCAATTGTCGAGCAGCCTCGGAGAAACTGCCGGTCTCGACAACCTTGACGAAGATTGCCATTTCACCGAGCAGCGGTAGTGGAAGATTTATGCTCACAGCGCAACAGTCCTTTGATGTTTGAACGGATTATCACGCAATTCCACGCTCCATATAATAAAAATAGAATTGTTAATAAGGGCATGGAATATGACGCTTCGCCTCTTTTTCCATAGTGATGACCTCAAGGCTAATGTGGAAGTCCTGGATTGCACGCCCCACGAGAACGAATTTGCCGTGGTGCTACGCGCCACGTTGTTTCACCCCCAGGGCGGTGGACAGCCCTTTGACACCGGCTGGATCGGCGAAAGCCGAATACTGCGGGTTGTTCAGGATCCGGACCGGATCATTCATTTCGTCGACCATCCGGTAAAACCGGGCATGACTCAGATTCGGGTCGACGAACAACGCCGCCAGTTCAATTCACGCATGCATTCCGCCGGCCACCTGATCGGCCACTTCGTCCAGGCCATGGGCTGGATGCCGATCAAGGCTCATCACTGGCCGGGCGAAGGACGCGTGCAATTCAAACCGGCAGAGTCGGCAAAAGAGGTTGATGCCGAGATGATTCAGCACGGCATCGAGCAGTGGATCGCCCATGATCTGCCGCGCCTGACGTCGATGCGTGAAGGCGCCCGGGAAATCGGTTTCGGTGAACTGCCCGCCTACGGCTGTGGCGGCACCCATGTACGCAGCCTGAAGGATTTGGGCACGGTCACGATCGCGTCCCTTTCACTGAAGAAGGGAACGCTGTCAGTCCACTACAGCGTGGATTGAGCATTTGGGCGATGCCGTTCCTGTCATCGCCTGACGCCGGGGGAGCCTGCGTTCGCGGGTTCTGTTGACTATCTGATAGATGGACCTAAGACATGATGCTTGACGTCGAGCGTCTCGATGAGACGTGCATAAAAAAACTGGCCAATAAAGAAGTCCTCGCCGTGCGCGTCAAAGGCTTTCTGCCCCGACCGCTGGCGATTCAGATTGGCGACAAGATCCTCGCCCCTGGCTTCGAGGGATACATCAATGCGCCGAGTATCGGTCGCATTGGCATGGCGTTTTACGAAGCGGAAAACCAGCCGCTCCTGATCGAAGATTATTTCGAGCGTGCCACCCGTAACATCGCGGAGTTGCGCAGTCGCTGTGCGCCCTACTCGTCCCCGGTCGACACCCTGCGCTGCATGCTCGACGAGTCCTGGCCGGCGGGTGCGCACCTGGAAAATCTCTACGGTCGCAAAATGTACGTCGGGCTTTCACGGGTAGTGAAACCCGGTGTGTGCTTTCTGGCCCATCACGACATTTTCGCCAAGGATGCCCCGGACAGTTTCCAGGCGCGAAGTCTGGAGTCGCAGTTCGCCTGCAATGTTTACCTCAACATGCCGATCGAGGGCGGCGCGCTACAGATGTGGGACGACGATATTTCCCCGGAGCAGTTCGACGACATGCGCGGCGACAATTACGGCATCGATCCGTCCCTGCTCGGCCCGCCGACCCTGGAGATTCGTCCGGATCCGGGAGATTTCATCATGTTCAATTCACGCCGCATGCACTCGGTGACACCGGGCGTGGCCGATCCGCGCTTAAGCCTTTCATTCTTTGTCGGCTATCGCGGCAACGCATCACCCCTTACCTTCTGGAGTTGAGATGCAGCTTTCGAATTACCTGGGCGAGTTCCTGGCGCTGGCAACTATCCACTTTCTGGCCGTCGTCGCCCCCGGACCGGATTTTGCGGTCACCATCCGCCAGAGCGTGCGTTTCGGTCGATGGGTGGGGATCTGTACCGCGCTGGGCATCGGTGCGGGCATTTCCGTGCATGTGCTTTACACCCTGTTCGGCGTCGGCGCATTGATGCACACCACGCCTTGGCTGTTGACCGTGGCCAAGGTCGTGGGCGGCGCCTACATTCTGTACCTCGGCGTAAGCCTGCTGCGCAGCCAACCCAAATCCATGCCGGAGGGTGAAAAAAATGCAGACGAACCGATGGTCGAGCAAACACTGCTAAAAGCGTTTACCACCGGGTTTCTGACCAATGCCACCAATCCCAAGGCGACACTGTTTTTCCTGGCAATCTTCACCACGATCATCAGCACCACGACACCACTCAAGATTCAGGCGCTATACGGTCTCTGGATGTGTTTCGTGAACGCACTGTGGTTTGTCATCGTTGCGCTGTTCTTTTCAAGCAGCAAGGTGCGATTGCTGTTCATGCGCCTGGGGCACTGGTTCGAACGGAGCATGGGAGTGATCCTGATCCTGTTTGCCGGCCGGTTGATTTTGTCGATGTAAATACCCGTGAATCGAGCAGGAGGCGGCTTTACAGCCGCCGTCCTCTCACACCACCGTTCGTACGGTTCTACGGACTGGACACTCAGCATAACCCGTCAATATCAGGCAACCGCACTGCGCTATGACCTTGCCTGCACCGCTCTCCCGCCCGCCTTTCTCCAGTCTTTGCACCCGTGGTTTTTTTTAAAAATCATGGCACTTTGGTTTGATTGAACTAACGTTGAAGCAATAAGAAGTCATAACGGCTCGAGTTTTCACGTTAGCTTCAGTGATCAGATGGTGAATAGGCAAAAGGAGTTACCTCTCTATGATCCTGTCAGGCGTTTTCCGGCTCTGTACCTTCATTGCCGATTACTTTCCGGGGGAGCCAAGTCGGCGGACAGTACCGTCCATAGCCGCAAGTTTCGCTCTGGCGAGCAGTCCAGGTAACCGGATCACTAAAAACCGTTTTAGCAAAGGTCGCTCGCTATCCAGCCAGATCAGCGAATTGCGCTCGCTCGTGTGTAGCACGTAAGGAATAACACCAAGACCATGGACAAGTGGTCTGACGCATTGGGGGGGATAGTCCGGTCCCCGTGAAGTGATCCGTGACAAATCAGTCAGCCTAAAGATGGCCTATCCAGTGAGGATGTATTAAATGAGCCTTCGTCCCGTGCCCGCTTTCAAGCGAATCATCCATGGCCTGTTCTGGACAGGCCTCAGCGTGAATGCGGCTCAGGCCGCGCCGAACAATTGTTCGCAACTGGACAGTTGGCCGACAACGTATGAGGTCGGCCAGGGGCTGCAAAGTGAATTGCGCAGCCCCGTTCCGATAACACAACTGGCGGTGGGTGACCCGAAAATTGCCGACGTGCAATCCAGTGCAAACAGTAGCAACAACGCCTTCATACTCACGGGCGTTGCACCGGGGACCACCAGCCTGATGGTCTGGACCGCCTGTTCGAAAACGCCGCGCCAAAGCATGGTGTTCGTCAAGGGTAAGGCCACCGCGGCGCTGACCAGCGTGCCGTCGGTGCCTTCCGACGACCCGCTGCTGCCAAGCCAGGTGCAGACCGATATCCGCTTCGTTGAAGTCAGCCGGACCAAGCTCAAGGAAGCTTCCGCCTCGATTTTCGGCGTCCGGGGCAACTTCCTGTTCGGCTCGCCGAGAACCCTGCCCACCATCAACGGCATTGTCAGGCCGTCGCTGCCCGTGAACAACGACATGTTCAACCTCAGTTTTGCTACCGGCAATACCCTGGTGGCGCTCAACGCGCTGGAGGGTAGTGGTTTCGCCTACACCCTGGCGCGGCCAAGCCTGGTAGCGCTCAGCGGGCAGAGTGCGAGCTTCCTGGCCGGCGGTGAAGTACCGATTCCGGTGCCCAGTTCAGGCAGCGATAACGTGTCCATCGAGTACAAGGAGTTCGGTATCCGCCTGACCCTGACGCCGACCATCGTCGGGAAAAACCGTATCGCGCTGAAGGTGGCACCGGAAGTCAGTGAACTGGACTTCACCAACGCAGTGAGCATCGCCGGCACGATCGTCCCGGCCCTGACCGTACGCCGTACCGATACCAGCATCTCTCTGGCCGACGGCGAAAGCTTCGTCATCAGCGGCCTGATCAGCACCCACAACGATTCCCGGGTGAACAAGTTTCCGGGGTTGGGCGATATTCCGATTCTGGGCGCGTTTTTCCGCGACAACAGCATCAACCGTGAAGAGCGCGAACTGCTGATGATCGTCACCCCCCATCTGGTCCAGCCACTGGCTGCGAATGCACAACTACCGTCATTGCCTGGCGAGCAACTGCGCAATTACGACCCGAACTTCTACCGCATGTTCTTCCTGGAAAATGGCAACTTCGACAGTCTCAGTGGGCTCTCGCAATGAACCGAAGCCTGAACCAGACGTGCCTCGCCCTCACTCGTAACGGTGATGTTGAACACTTGCCAGGCCAGCTTCATTGCCATTGGCCAGGCGTTCAACGTGTTGTAGCCAGAGGACATTCGATGAAAGCAGTCATTGCAATAGCGGCGACAATAATGCTCGCAGGTTGTGCCAGCAATGGCCTGTCTTCGCGACCGGCGAGCTGTGCCAAGCCCGGCTCTGATCAAGAACTGGCCCTGAACCTGGCCGACAACATGGCCAACGAAGGCCGTTTGTATGCCAGCCTGGCGAATCTGGAAGGATTGCCCGATAACCTGGTCCAGGTTCGCCTGCGCAAGGCTCGAGTGCTGCGCTTGATGGGGCGTAGCGAGGCGGGGCCGTTGTATCAAAGTCTGCTCGGCACCTGTCTGGCTGCTGATGGGGAACATGGTCTGGGCCAGTTGGCCGCAGAAAAAAATGATAACGCCGCCGCAGCCGCTCACCTTGAGAATGCGGTGAAGATGGACCCCACTGACGACAGGATGCGTAATGACCTGGGGGTCGTCTACCTCAATCAGCGACGGATCCCGGAAGCGCGTTTTGAGTTCATGACCGCCATGGAACTCAAGCAGGCAAATACACTGGCGGCACTCAATATGGTGACGTTGCTGATCTACCAGGATAACTGGAAGGCGGCTTCCGAACTCGTGACCCGCGCCGACTTGAGCCCCAAGCAATTCGCCGAGGCTCAAATCCGCGCGGAAAAACTCAAGGCCTCCGCCAACAAGGTGGTGGCTTCCGAGGGGAATCGCCGGACTGAGGTAGCCGATGCCTCTTCCAGTGCGATCAAGTAGAACGTACGAGGAGTCGAGATGAATACCAAAAGGCTGTTGATCGTGTGCATGGCTTGCCTGACTACCACGGCTTGGGCGATTGAGCCCGGCCCCTCTTCGGCGCAGCAACAAGGTACCGAACAATGGATGCAGCTGCAGATTCGCGGTGTGGTGGCCTCCCCTAACCTGCAAACCGCTTCGGCCACCGAACGTGAGCTGGCCATGCAGCGCTTGCTGAACAGTTTCAACTACCCGATTCCGGAGTTTTTTAACCAGGATGCAGCGGGGAAAATCACCACCAGCAACTGAGGCCTGTCTATGGGTGATCAGCCTCTGGCGTAGTCCAGAGTAGCCTGGCTGCAAAGCCGGGCTTAATGTCGTGTGCAGGAAAGCAGTGGTCTCTACACATTATTAAACCCTGGCCGGATTACCCCGGAGCGGTCGCAGGCTGCGATCATTTGATTCCGAGGACCCAGGCAATTCGTAGCCTGGTCCTCTGAATCAAATGATCGCAGCCTGCGGGAAATGTGTAGATCCATGACAGGAAAGTGCAGATCAGGCTCGGGGGGGGGGAAAGGCCATCGCGCTCGACAGCCTCCGACCGTTTACCTCACCCGAATGCTCTCAACACCCCGATCATGGCAGGGCCGATAGCGACCAGAAAGAAGCTCGGCCACAGGCAGAAAATCAGTGGGAATATCAGCTTGGTGCCGATTTTCGCCCCCATCTCTTCGGCGGCCTGCGTACGCCGGTCACGGAACTCGTCGGCATAGATGCGCAGGGTATCGGCCACGCTGGTACCAAAGCGGATACTCTGCGCCAAAAGGCTGACCAGCCCTTGTACATCATCCAGACCAGTGCGCAGGGCCAGCTGTTTGAGCGCCTCGGTACTGGAAATGCCCGCGCGGATTTGCGCATTGACCAGGGCCAGTTCTTCAGCCAGTTCGGCCTGGCTGACCGACATCTCCTCAGCCACCCGTTCGATGGTCGAGGGCAGGGCCAGGCCCGACTCCACGCACACCACCATCAGATCCAGCGCATCCGGAAACGCGGCACGCAACCGACCTTGTCGCAACTGCTTACGCTTGGCGACATAGAGCGCTGGCACCAACCATCCGATACCGGCCGCCATGGCCACCAACAGCAACCCCATGATCAGGGACATCTTGGGAATCATCGGCAACAGCAGCAACGTAATACCGATCAATAACAGCGGCAACATCAAGCGCACAGCCCAGTACATCTGCAGCGCCGACGAGGAACGGTACCCCGCATGTATCAACAGGGTCTGGGTGACGGACGTCTGAGCCGATTCGGCCGAGCCAAAGTGCTGGCCGACCCGCTCCAGCAACAGTTGCAGATTACCCGGAGCCTCCTGTCCTGCGGTGTTGCCTAAATGACCACGCTTGATCAGCGCCAGACGACGCTGCACCGGATCCTGAAGCCCCATCATCAGCAAGATCACGGCGACGACCGCAAGCACCGTACTCAAACCGATCGAGGCGATGAACAACAGACGCGCCAGCTCCTCGCTCCCCGTGACCCGACTGAACAACCCGAGCAAAAAGTCCATGATCTCTACCTCCCGGTAGCGAATACCGCTTAAACCTGAATCCGGATGATTTTGCGTATCCAGAGAATCCCGAGCAACATGGCGCTGAACGCCCCGATGATCAGCTTATGGCCCATGGGATCATTGACCAGCACAGGCAGGTAACTGGGGCTGGTGACTATGATCGCAATCGCCAACACGAAGGGAATCGCCACCAGTATCCAGGCCGACATCCGCCCTTCGGCCGACAGGGTCTTGACCTTGCGCTGAAAGCGAAAGCGCCCGCGAATCAGCCGACTCAGACGTTCCAGCACTTCCGTCAGATTACCGCCGGTCTCGCGATGGATGAGGATCGAGGTCACCAGCATCATCACCGTCATGCTCGGCATCCTCTCAAGCAGGCCGAGCATGGCCCGACGTACATCGTTGCCATAGTTGATATCGGCGAAGGTCAGACCGAACTCCTGAGCGACCGGCCCCTTATGCTCCTCGCCGACCAGGCGCAGGGTTTCGTTGAACGGGTGTCCAGCGCGTAGCGCACGGCACATGGCATCCAGTGCATCCGGCAGGCCTTCCTCAAACTCAGCGAAGCGTTTGCCACGGTCACGAGATATTTTCAGCAGTGGTACGCAGAACACTCCGAAGCCCGCCAGCAGCGCCATCCACCAGACTGACGAGATCATCAAGACCGAGATGCCTGCACAGGCGCCCAGGAACAGCCCGAGCAACAGCACCCGATAAGCACGATATTCATGACCGGACTGCTCGATCACTTGGGTCAGGCTCGCCATAAAGGGCAACTGCTCGAGCATGGCCTCCAGTGGCGATAAGCGCGTCAGGTATTTCTGCCGCAACACCGTCTGCATGTTGGGCAGATTGTTGGCTTTCTCCAGAATGTGCAAACGGCCGCGGATGCGCTTGCGCATCTTGCCGGCCTCGCCGAACACCGGCACTACCACCCCCTGGGACAGGAGGAACACAGCGATAAACACCATGCCGAGGAACATCAGAATGAATTCACCAGGAATATGGCTCATGACTGCCGTGCCTCCATCCACTCAGGCCTGAACATCGTCAGCGGCAACTCGATGCCGCGCTTGGCCAGCACATCGCGGAAGGCCGGGATCATGCCGCTGGGCCGAAAATCACCCAGTACTTCGCCGTTTTCGCCGATGCCTTGGCGCACGAAGGAGAAGATTTCGGTCATGGTGATGATCTCGCCCTCCATGCCGTTGATCTCCTGCACACTGACCAGGCGACGTTTGCCGTCCTCCTGGCGTTCCAGCTGGATCACCACTCCGATGGCCGAAGCGATCTGTTGGCGCATGGCCTTGATCGGGAAGGTCGCCCCGGTCATCGACACCATGTTCTCGATCCGCCCCAGCGCATCGCGTGCGGTGTTGGCGTGGATCGTGGTCAACGAGCCGTCGTGACCGGTGTTCATCGCCGTCAGCATGTCTAGCGCCTCGGCGCCACGCACTTCGCCGATCACAATGCGGTCCGGACGCATCCGCAAGCTGTTGCGCACCAACTCCCGCTGGCTCACCTCACCACGCCCCTCGATATTCGAAGGCCGGGTTTCCAGGCGTACCACGTGGGGCTGTTGCAACTGCAGTTCGGCTGAGTCTTCGATGGTAACGATCCGCTCGTTGTGCGGGATGAAACTGGACAGCACATTGAGCATGGTGGTCTTGCCGCTGCCAGTACCGCCGGAAATCAGCACGTTCAAGCGCCCGCGGACAATCGCCTTGAGCAGCAGGGCAATGGCCGGGTTCAACGCCCCCACCTGGATCAAGCTGTCGGTATTGAGCAGGTCCACGGAAAAACGCCGGATCGACATGCTCGGGCCGTCGATGGCCAGCGGCGGAATAATCGCGTTGACCCGCGAACCGTCCTTGAGCCGCGCATCCACCAACGGCGAAGACTCGTCGATACGCCGACCCAGGCTGGAGACGATGCGATCTATGATGTTCAGCAAATGCTGATCATCGCGAAAACGCACATCGGTCCGTTGCAGTTTGCCGAAGCGCTCGACATACACTGAGTCATGCCGGTTGACCAAAATGTCGGACACAGTGTGATCGGCCAGCAACGGTTCCAGAGGACCCAGGCCGAGTACCTCGTCGGTGATCTGCTTGATGATTAACTGACGGCTGACGGTACTCACCGGTGCCGTATGCTCATCGAGCAGGCGCAGGCAAATATCGCGAATCTGCCGAGTAGCCTCGGCCTGCTCAAGGGAGTCCAGCAAGGACAGGTCCATGACCTTGAGCAACTGCTGGTAGATCTTTTCCCTCCACTCGGCCTCCACCGGGGTGACCTGGCTTCTGGTTTCGTAAAGAACGTCCGGCGCTGCACGCTCCCACGCCATTATTTCCTCTGCCGGATCTAACAGATCGTCGCCCGGTTGGGCAGCGGCGGGTTTACCGGACTGTTTGCGCAAGCGGTTACGAAAGTCACTGATCATGGGTCATCCCCCGAAAAAACGGTTGAAGGCACGTTTGAGCAAGCCTTTGTTGCCGGCCACCTGTTGACCGACCAGGTCCTCGGTCATGTTGCGCAGTGCAGCAGTGATCGCTGCCCTCGGCGCATGCAGCCCCAACGGCACGCCAGTGTTCTGACTCTGGCTGACCAGATTGAAGTCGTTGGGTAACGTCGACAGATTGGTGCAGCGCAGCGCCTCGCCGATATCCTTGAGGCTGACCGCTGCCGCCTTGTCATAGCGGTTCACCACTATTTGCAATTGATCCCCACGCACGCCCAGGTCTTCGCGAAGAATCCGCACCAGGGAGCTGGCATCGCGCAGATGGCTGACGCTCTGTTGCACCACCACGTACACCCGATCCACCTGCTCCAGCACAGAGCCGGTGAGGTGATCGATTTGCCGCGGCAGGTCGATCACCACCCAGCCATAGCTGGCGCGGGCCAACTGCAACAGGGTGTCCAGTTGCTCGGGCTGGGTATCCTGCGGCAAGGACAGCTCACCGGCTCGACCGCCCAGCACATGCAAGGTCGGGCTGAAGTGACCGCAAAAACCGCGTAACGCAACGCTGTCCATGCCGTCGATCTGGTGCAACACCTCCAGGTGGCTGTGCGTCTGCGCCACATCCAGATAATGCGTCACGCTGCCAAATTGCAGGTCCATATCCAGCAACAGGGTGCTGCCACCCTTGATGCTCAGTTGCTGAGCCAGGTTGCAGGCCAGCAGGGTTCCGCCAGAGCCGCCCTTGGCGCTCATCACGGCGATCAATTTTCCTTCTGCCCCACTGCCGGTCCGAACTTCCGTGACCAGACGATTCAAGGCGGCGACCAGTTCGGTCTCGGCGATGGGCTCCGGCAGCACGTCCCGGGCACCGGCCTGCATCGCCAGGCGCATGGCTTCCTGTTCACTCAGCAGTCCGCACACCAACATCGGCGGACGCTCATGGGCCGGGTGCTGCAACAGTGCCGACAGCTCTTCACGCCACAGGTCGCTAACGCGCAACAGCAACAGATCGGGCATCCGGTCCAGACCGTAGAGCGGGTCGACATGCCCGTTGCTCACCAGGCGAGTACTCACCTCCAGGCTGGGCATGCGTTGGCAGACGCTCTGCAGGTCGCGCAAAGAGCTGGCGTCACGGCTACTGATCAGCAACCTGAGCCCGGCTTTGCCGGTCGAACTGGAGACGGGTGTTTCCTTGGTATTCAGCATGGCGTGATCTCCCCGGAACCGGAATGACGCCCGAGGCTTTCGCGTGGCAACGTTGCCCTGAATGCGGGCAAGGTAATGGGCACGCGGAGCCCGGGAATAAACAGATTGAATACGAAGTTTTGCAGACTCAACTGGACATAGCGGATGGCACGAAAACCATTGACGCTGACCAGGTCAGCGGGGTTGGCCACCAGAGCACCATTGACGTCCAGATAGGTCAACGTCAGGTTGGTGGTGGCCAGATCACCGATCAGCTGGCTCGCACCTGCATCGGTCGCGGCATTGAATATCGCCCGCCGCAGAACCACCGGATCGCTGATATTGCACACCGAAGCCAGGCGCGTACCACGCCGTACGGCTTCATCCAGTGCATTGACCGTGAAGTACAGGCGGCCCATTTCCAACACGCCGAACAACAGCGTGAACATCAGCAGGCCAATGAAGGCGAACTCCACCGTATAGGTGCCGCGCATGTGTTTTCTATTCATCACAGTGCCCTCATCACGGTAGTGGCAACCAGCGGAATGCTCAGCGCAATCTGATTACCAAAGAAACCCGGAATCGAGCCGCCACAATTGCCACCGCCAATCACCGGGCAGAACGTATAAGTGATGGTGACCCGCACATGGTCGGTACCCACTGCGGCGACGACCACGTTGCCAGTCGTCAGCCCTGACACCACAGCGGTCCCGGTATTGGCAGGCACGCCATAGACCGCAACGTTTTTCGTCTGGGTCAGTAGCGTATTGCTCAGAGCGACCTGACCAAGCGTCGAGTTCCAGGCCTGGCTAGCGACGAAACGGTCGGCATCGCGGCTGGCCTGCAGCAGCACGTTGTATTGATAGAGCATGCGGCCGAACTCACCGAAGGCCAGCAATAGCAACAGCAGCACCGGCAGGACGAGGGTGAATTCCACCATGGCCAGGCCTTGCTGGCGCTGCGGATGTTTAAACGCGTGGATTCTCATGACGCCTCCTACGAGTCAGTGCTCGGAGTGCTGCTGCCGGTGAGATAGGTTTTGTAGAGCTGAATGATCTGCGGGCCGGTATCGGTTGACGGCGAGGGGCCTGCCACGTTGTCGCCCTCGCACTCCTTCACGAACTGTCCGAAGATCTGCGACTCCGTGCCGCCGCCGCTCATTGGCTGCACCACGTAATAGCAACCGAAACCCAGCACGGGGATTGAGGTTGAACCGCCCTGTTTGCCGGTGCAGTTGCCCACCACGACTTTCATCATTCGGCGCTCGAACACCCCATTGCTCTGACAGCCACTGCCCCCTGCCACACACGCGGCAGTGCTCGCACGCCAGTCGTTGTAGTCAAATATCGCGTTGCTGCCCGCGGTGAGATTGCCGTTGCTCGAGGTGACGGTTTGCCCCTGGTACTTCGCTTGTGGCGGGGAGACTGATTCGTCGTAAGTGATTGCGGGGTTGCTGGACGTGGTCACCAGGTCCGGCGGATAGTCCGAGGCACTGACCGGGCCGTTGTAGATGCCGAAGCGCGTATTCAGGCCTTGAGAGCTAGGGCCGACCTTGTTGCCAGGGGCGGTCAGGACATTGTCCCCCACACTGCGGCATTCCTTGCCACCTCCGGCCAGGTCCTCCCTGACGGTACTGCCGCCCGAGCCAAAGTCGAGCAACTGAAAGTTGCCTGGACCAATGGGCGACGAATTACCGGCAGCCGTCTTCAATACCTGCAAATCACCAAACTGGAAGCCCCAGAACATGCCAGCGCCCGGGTTGTTTTGAGTCGGGTCGCCACAGACCATCAAAGGTGAGAGATCACAAGGACTGGTAGGGCTGGGTCCAGCGGTGGCGATCGCCGCCACCGCTTTGGCCCCCAGGCCGCCAGAGCCGAATACCTGAGCGAAGTTCCAGAAAAACCCCGTCAGGCTATAGTTCGGTACCGATACCCGAACGTACTTGGCATCCGAAGGCCCGGGATAAGAGAACGGGCCATAGACGCTATTTGCCAGTTCCACCACTGCAAATGTGCCTGCGTTGCTGCCAATAGCCGTTGCCAATTCATTGTTGCCCGTGGCATTGGCATTTTGCATCAGCGTACTGAGCGCGGCAGCGCGCGTCGTGCTGGCAATGTTGCTGCCACCCTCCACCTGACTCAGGGTTTTGGCGCCGCTCAGGGCGGCGGCGTCCACCGCATTCTGCAGGCGCGTTTTGTTCAGCATCATATGCCCGCCGTCCAAAGCCAGCGCCGCCATCATGCCAATCACCGCCAACGCAAACACCATCAATACACTCACCGATCCTTCCTGGCGCCATGGCGTCGCAGTGAACGGCCGCTGAATACGATTATTCATCTTCAAGCCCTCGTTTACCGATACTGATCCGGATCGGCTCCGCCAATGCTTTGGTGCCCGGGCACCCCTACCGCCCTGTCAACGTTTGACGACAGTGGCTTGGGTCCCGCGGATAACGGTAATAGACCCGCCACCCTCTCCGCTGCTGCGCTGTACCACGCGTTTTGGCACCGCGACGGCGGCCAAAGCCATGGCCGGCACAACAGGCGCAACAGGCGCAACAGCTGCGGTTTTCTTCTCGAGGTTCAGTGGGTTACGCAGCGCCAGTTGCAACTTGCCTTCCGTCTGCGCCGTGACCAGGGTTTCTGCCTCGGCAGCCGACATCTCCAGCGTCACTGCTCGCACCACCACTGGTTGGGTCTTGTCGGTACCTGCCGTCTGGTCCACCGCCAGCACACGCAGGTTTTCAAGGATGGTCCTGGACACGGCGCTGTTACTGCCGGCACTAGTAGTTTTGGTCGCCAGTACATCGACCCGGTTGCCCGGCAACAGGAACCCGCCCACACCGACCACATCGTCCACACGTACCGATATGGCGCGTTTGTCGGGGGCAATCAAAGAGGCCAGGGTGCTGCCACCCAAGTGCTCACTCAGACGCGCACCGCGCACAATGTCGCCCTTCAGGATGTCGAACGTAGCGATCTTGCCCACTGCTTTTTCGCTGGAGTCGAAGGCATCGTCCGGGATCGTGTCCATGGGCATGCGCATGGTCGTAACCTGCTGGGCCTCGACCATCTGCCCGAATGGAATCTCTACCGTGGCGACCACCACGCTTCGAAGGTGGTCATCCGGGCTGGCGTTGAGACGTGCGCTCAGCCAGGAGTCGGCCATCCATGCAGCTCCAAGGCCCATGACCAGGGAAACGCCTATCAGGGTAAGAGTACGAGAGCTCATGTCAGTATCTCCGTATCAAAGAAAGTTGAGCTGGACGAAGTAGTTGTGCCAGGCCCATTCCAAATCTTGCGGTGACAGTGGTCCGGAACCGCCCATATAACGCTGACGATCGAGCGCCATGTTCAGGAGATCGCGGGGATGGCAAGGCACCAGGGGCATGCCTTCACTTGCATAGAGCCTTTGCAGCACATAACGCACCAGCAGCTGGTCATAAGGCATGCCCAGACGCTCGCTTTCCTGGCGCCAGATCTTTTCGTACTCCTCGGGCTTCAGGTAACCGAACTGCAGCTTGTAGCCAATCCGGCGAAGGAAGGCCTCATCGGCCAGTTCCAGAGGATTGAGGTTGGTGGAAAACACCAGAATCAGATCGAACGGCAATTCGCAATGCCGACCGCCGCCCAGGTTGAGGAAATCGCGTTTCTCTTCCATCGGGACGATCCAGCGATTCAACAGCTCGGCGGGTGCCATGCGCTGGCGTCCCATGTCGTCGATGATGAACAGGCCATTGCTGGCCTTGAGCTGCAGGGCAGCCTGGTACTGACGGGTGAAAGGGTCATAACGAACGTCCAGCTGCTCCATGCTCAATTCACCGCCCGTAATGACAATCGGGCGTTTGCAGCGCAGCAGTCGACGGTCGATCCCTTCGTTGAGCATCAGATTGTTCTGCTGAGCGTTGTCATCGAGCCGCTGATGCACCTGCGGGTCATAGATCTCGATCACCGACTCGTTGATGACGATGGCATAAGGCACCCAGATGGCCTCGGCAAACAGACGAATCAGCCGACTGCTGACATAGGTCTTGCCGGTACCCGCAGGGCCATAAATCATGATTGCGCGCCCGGAGTTCATCGCCACACCCAACTGATCGAGCATCCCCTCCGTGAGCACTACGCCCGCGAGGGCATTGCGCATATCGTTGGCGTTGATGCGACCATGGTGAATGGTCTGTAGTTTGATCAGGGAACGGTAGGTACTCACCGGGAAGGGTGCCGCACCGATATAGCCGCTGCGCGACAGGGCATCGCGGGCGGCACTGCGACCGCGCTCGGTCAAGCCATAACGCAACATCTGCCCGCCTGTTTGGCTCCCTTGGCCAAGCACTTCGACACGACCATCCTTGCGCAGAAACGCCAGGACCTCTTCAAGTACCGCGCCGGTCAGCGCCAGGCGCTCCACCAGCCGCGACATGTCCAGCACGCCGGCATCAAACAAATGCTTGCACACCAACTCACCGAGAAAACTGTCGGTCAGACCCGTCTCGCGGATTGTGCATGGCTGAGGAGCCAATCGTTGCACCGCGCCCCGATCGCAGGAGTAGGCATCACTTTCGACGATGACGTGCATGACTAAGCTCCCAATCCGCCGGCAACCAGTTGCCAGTAGACGCTGATTAAAGTGCCGATCAGGATTGCAATCGAATAAGGGAAAGGCTTGCCGGCTACTTCATCGGAAGTCGGCGCCAGATAAGCCTGCGCCCTCACAATCAGCCAATAACGCCCCAGGGTTTGAAGTAATTGACCGCGGAACAGCACGATCAGGAAACCGCATACGCCGCCGGCAATCAGGCTAAACATGGCAGCCCACAATGCGTAATGAATCGGTAAAAAACTGCCGACCATGGCCATTAACTTAACGTCACCGGCGGCCATGCCACCCACGGCGTACATCGGCAGAAACATCCCAAAACAGATCAACATACCCAACAGGCTGTCACCCAATCCGCTGACACCGCCTGAATAGACTTGACCAGCCATTCCCAGGGCAAGGCCCAACAGGACCAGCATGTTGGGAATACGGTGGCGAAGCAGATCGCTCACCACCGCGACGCCCAGTAGTCCTAGCAGTAAAACAGTCGAAACCAGCAATTCCATGGACATGGT
Source organism: Pseudomonas sp. BF-B-26 (assembly GCF_019956495.1). Lineage (NCBI taxonomy): Bacteria > Pseudomonadati > Pseudomonadota > Gammaproteobacteria > Pseudomonadales > Pseudomonadaceae > Pseudomonas > Pseudomonas sp. BF-B-26. The sequence goes on from NZ_JAHBDP010000089.1 coordinate 35,071, forward strand.
GCGCCTCCCGAGTGCGACTTATTGTTATGGGCAAGCGGCCCCACCGTTGACCGCGGTGCACAGCGCCGTGATCTTGGTATTTACCTGGCCCCCAAGCGTTACGAACGCTGCGGCGACAGCCACCGTAATCAACCCACCCGCCACCGCGTATTCCACAATGGTCAGGCCTTCTTCGTCTTTGGCGAACTTCAGTACCGAAGCCTTGATTGTTTGCAGAGTCATTTTGATCACTCCAGCGGCCATGCCGCTCATAACGTAAGTTGGCAGGGACAACGCGAAATCCATTAAGAAAGTTGCCCGGCGCCCTATCAGAAATAGAGGCAGCCGGTTATTCCATGGACATCGACGCGTCCCCCGGCGGGAATTAGCAGGCGACGCCACCTTTAACCGCAGTGCACAGCGCCGTGATCTTGGTATTTACCTGGCCACCAAGCGTCACGAACGCTGTGGCAACAGCCACCGTAATCAAACCACCCGCCACCGCGTATTCCACAATGGTCAGACCGTCTTCGTCTTTGGCGAACTTCACTACCGAAGCCTTGATTGTTTGCATGTTCATTTTGCCCACCTCACTCGAAAGTTGTTTTTCCGGAAGCAGTACGTTTTGCGCTGCCTGATGCAACCTTAGTCAGGGTGAAGGCATAGCCGTTAGGAGGATTTTGCACATCGCTAGGACTTTTTTGCGGAGCGGCCAAATAGGGGTCATTGGCCTTGCAGAAGTAACGGGAGGGGGTAAATAAGGCATGACAGGGCAAATGCGATTGTCACTAATTCACAAGCGATAAGCGGTTAGACCCGGGCTCATCGAAAACACATAAGCAAACAGTCGCCTGGGCTGCTTTCCAGGCAACCCATAGAACGAATAGAACTAAAACCCGACTTTCATATCGAGATTAAATCTGCAAGGTGATGGCACATTGACGATACTGCTTAGCGTAAAGAGTCGCTAAGAATCCAAGAGTAGAGACATGACGTCCAACTTGACCAAAAGGCCAACGCTCCTATGGTTCGATCTGACTCATGATCGATCCACGAAAGAACTCATCGCGCAGTTCGAGGGTACCTGCGACGGCAAACTGGCGAAAAACTCCGTGCTGCCCATCGGGGAACACGCAGACATGATCTGCATCCATTTCGATCGCCCCGACACACCAGGCCTGAGACTGTTGCTGGAGATCAAACGCAGCGCACCGGCCATCCCAATCACCATGTTCACCGTGCAGCACTCAGAAGAACTGGCCGTCTGGGCCATGCGTTCCAGCGTCTGGGAATACATAGTGCTCCCCCTCTCGGTCACCGAGAGGAATCGCTACCTGACTGCTGTAGTTCAGCTCTGCGAGCTGCGCCGGAATGTTGTTGACCACCGCAAGACACGGCTCATCGACCACTCCCCGACCCTGCCAGACAGCATCCGGCTGACCTCCGGGCACCAAAAACATCAGGCCCTGAGCAACATCATGCTGTACATCGAGCAGCACTTTCGGGACAGCATTGATCAGAGAGATTTGGCGCAGCGCTGCGGCATGACGACCTTTCGCTTCAGCCGCCTGTTCAAGGAAGCCAATGGACTTGGCTTCACGGATTACATCTTGAACAAGCGCATGAACTTCGCCAAAGAACTACTCGACAACAGCCAGATGCCTATTACCAGCATCGGCTATGAGGCCGGCTTCAAGGATCCTTCCTACTTCGCTCGTGCTTTCAAGCAGTTCGCAAACTGCACGCCCAGCGAATACCGCTTGGCACGCCAACTCAGAGCGACTGCCGCTGCGCAAATGGTGCACGATGAAAAAACCACTGAAGCGCTCGAAAGCCTGGTTCAAAGCCTCAGCGGTTGATGCGGTTTTATACGCGCACACAAAAACGCCGCTCATTGAGCGGCGTTTTTGTTAAATATGGAGCGGGAAACGAGACTCGAACTCGCGACCCCGACCTTGGCAAGGTCGTGCTCTACCAACTGAGCTATTCCCGCAAATGGCGTCCCCTAGGGGACTCGAACCCCTGTTACCGCCGTGAAAGGGCGGTGTCCTAGGCCACTAGACGAAGGGGACACGCTAACTGAAACACATGGTGTGTATTTCAGTGCCCAAATCCGCATCCGAAGATGCTGGTTCTGGTTTCACTCAGCCCTGCCCGAAAGCAACGCTGTTTAAAATTGGAGCGGGAAACGAGACTCGAACTCGCGACCCCGACCTTGGCAAGGTCGTGCTCTACCAACTGAGCTATTCCCGCATATGGCGTCCCCTAGGGGACTCGAACCCCTGTTACCGCCGTGAAAGGGCGGTGTCCTAGGCCACTAGACGAAGGGGACACACGTACAACATTCACTTCCTACCGCGTTTCGCTGTGTGCTTTACGCTGTAAGTGGCGCGCATTCTATGGATGGATTGAGGGGTCGTCAACCCCCAGATATAAATTTATTTAAATCAATGACTTCGCCCTGCTTTGAGACACTAATCGGACTTTTCCGTCGCCCGGGGTTTGACGCCTATATTCTGGCACCCGCCAAGACGTTATAGTCCACCCACGCCCAAGATGATGGCAATGTGCACCTCGCACGCTATTACTTATATAAGCAGGAACGCGGCCGATACAGGCAGTGCAGTAGCCGATTCAACTCGCCGAGCGGCGCTATGCGTCCCAATGCCAAGCCACTACACTCGCACGCGAACCCCATAAAGAGGTCTTACCGGTGACACCACTCATGATCACCCTGCTAGTCGTAGCCGGGATCGCACTATTGATCGCCATTGGCTACATGAACCATGTGGTGGAAAACAATAAGCTGGAAAAGGCCCGCGCCAAAGTTGAGCTCAACGATCGTCTGCGTCGTTGCGGCGAAATCACCGAGACCTTCCCCGGCCAGTTGATGACACCGGCACTCAAGCTGCTGTTGACCCGTCTGGAATTGAACGTCTGCCAACGCCTGCTGAATCTGGAAAAAACCAACGCCAACCTCAAGGCACGGATCGGCGAACTGAGCGCCTTGGTCGGCCAGGGCGAATCGATCCCGGTCAACAACCCGCCAGCACCGATCCAGACCGAAGCCAAAGCCAAGGACGTACGCTTCCTGCTCGAAGCCCTGCACGGCCAAATCACCCGCGCCGCACAGGACGGCTTCCTGCCAACCAACGAAGCCAAACGCTGGATCCGCGAAGTTCGCCACATCCTGGTCCTGCTGCACATCGAGTTCTTCAACAACCTCGGCCAGCACGCCCTGCAACAGAACCAGCCCGGCCAGGCCCGCCTGGCGTTCGAACGGGGCGTGCAGTACCTGCGCAAACAGCAGGAACCTCAGGTTTACGCCGAACAGCTGGAATACCTGGAAAAGCTCCTGGCTCGCGCCAACGCACAAGTCATGGACAACATCGCTCCGGCAGAAGGCGAAGTGAACCAGCTGACCGAAGGCCTCAAAGACGTCGAGGCCGATGCGGACTGGAAGAAAAAAGTGATCTACGACTGATCACAAAAAGCAGAAAAGCCACCTGATCAGGTGGCTTTTTTTTGCGTTGAGTTTGGCGTGTACATCCAGGAAAGACAGGCCGGCTGACACCTGCGAGTAATTGGTCGGCTGTCAGGCCGCCATCGCGAGCAAGCTCGCTCCCACAAGGGGGATCGGCGTACACCTTTCGCTTCTCACCACTCAACAGGCCGAGCGTTAGCTCGCCTGCAGCTCTTGACCTTGATCTACCCGCCCCTTCGGAAGGCTGAGTGGAGGTGTTCATCTGGGGGGCAGGCGCGAAGCGCCGTGCGGCGAAGCCGCACACATCGAGAGGAGGTCGAAGCGAAGCCGACCGGAGGCGATGCCCCCAGATGAATGCCGGAACGAAGGAACGCCGAGCCTAAGCGAGGGGCCGGACGCTTGGGGCGAGCGTTTTTTTGCTTACTTTTTTTAGGCGCTTGTAAAAAAAGTGAGTCGCCGTAGGGGCGAAACCCTAAGTGGCCGTTACCGCAGAAACGGATATGTACACCATCAAAAATCCCGGTCGGCTCTAAGGCCGCCTTCGCGAGCAAGCCCGGCTCCCACAGTTGATCGGTGTACTCCTCAGAGCCGAAAGTGCCCCACCATCCCCTTCAACTCAACCCCCAACTGCGCCAACTCAATACTGGAAGCCGCATTCCCCTGCATCGCCAACGAAGACTGATCCGCACTGGCTCGAATACTCGTGACACTGCGATTAATCTCCTCAGCCACTGAACTCTGCTCCTCGGCAGCTGCTGCGATCTGCTGGTTCATCTGCTGAATCAAAGACACTGCCGCTGCAATACTCCCCAGCGCGCTCTCAGTCTGCAACGCATCACTCACCGCCAGCTTCACCAGCTCGCCACTGTTCTGAATCTGCTGAACAGAAGACTGAGCCGCCGAACGCAAGGCACTCACCAGTCGTTCAATCTCCTCGGTCGATTGCTGAGTGCGCTTGGCCAGGGCTCGCACTTCATCGGCTACCACCGCAAAACCCCTGCCCTGCTCGCCGGCTCGAGCCGCCTCGATCGCGGCGTTGAGGGCCAATAGATTGGTCTGCTCGGCCACACTCTTGATGACGCTCAGCACTGTGCCGATGTTCTGGATCTCGGCACTCAAGCTTTCGATGCTTGAACTGGCCGAGGTGGCTGAATCCGCCAACTGTTCGATCCGCGCCATACTCTGGCGCACCACCTGCTGACCACTTTCAACCTTGCCGTCTGCCGTCTGCGCTGCCTGAGCGGCCTCCTCCGCATTACGCGCAACGTCGTGCACCGTGGCGGTCATCTGATTCATCGCGGTAGCAACCTGTTCGGTTTCTTCCTTCTGGCTGCTGACTTCAAGATTGGTCTGCTCGGTCACCGCTGACAGCGACTGCGCGGAACTGGCCAACTGTTCGATACCCGCCTGCAAACCGCTGACAATACTGCTAAGCCCTGCCCCCATCTGCTGCATGGCCTGCATCAACTGCCCGATCTCATCACGACGGGTCACTTCAATCGTCGCACTCAAATCGCCAGAAGCAATCTGTTGAGCAACACGGATCACACTGCGCAGCGGTGCCACGATCAACCGGGTAATCACCCAGGCCGCAATCAGCCCGACCAGCAGCGCCAGCGCCGAGGAACCAATGATCAGCAGCGAATTCTTTTTCAGCTCCGCCTGCATCGATTGGTCTTCGGCGACATAAGCCTGATCCACCCGCTCCACCACCTGAGAAGCGCGCTGATGGAGTTGCTCATAGACGGTTTTTTCCTGCGCCAGCAAGCCGGTGTACTCGGCGAGTTTTTCGCTGAATCCGCCAATGTGCCCGACCACTTCATTGAGGACCGTCTGGTACCCCTCATCCTTGACCGTGGTTTTCAGCTGCTCGGCCTGGGTCAGTGCCTGGTCGGCCTGCTCGATCTTGCCCTGCCCTGCGCTGTCGTCGCCCTTGCGGCTCTGGTCCAGACGCACGCGCGCTTCGTTCATGGCTTGCAACATCAACCGCGACACCTGGCTGACCTGATTGGCTTGTTCGATGAACTGCCCACCGTCCTTGCCTTCGGATTCCTTCAAGGCATAGGCGCCGTCATCGGCCAGCCCGGCCTGCAACACGTCGAGGTTGTTGGCCACGCTGGACACCGACCAACTGGCCATCTCCAGTGCCAGGTCCTTGGCCTGGCTGAGCGAAACGAACTCGTCGAAGGCCTTGCGATAAGCCCCCAGGGACTGCTCGACGTCATTCATCACCGGCACGTTGGCCGCAGACGCCGCTTTCAGTTGGGTTGCCAGGGCGATCAGGCCGTCAACGCCCTCGCGCAGCGCATCAGCGGTTTTCGGGTTGCCGTGCAAGGCGTATTCCTGCTCGAGCAGTCTCACCTTGAGCAAACCGCTGTTGAGCGACGACATCTGCTTGAGTCCGTCGAAGCGCTGACTGATGGTTTGCAGGGACCATACGCCGATGGCCGCCACCAAGGCGGTCAACAGCAGCACCAGTACAAACCCGACACCCAGTTTTTTCGCCATACCGAGGTTGGCAAAACGTCCTTGCACGGCCGAAATCATTGCACTTAGTCCCCTGACATAGTCTGTTGACGCAGATTCGCAACGGGCCTGTATCAACACAAGTCTCTGGCGTCGGAATAATGGCAAAAAGCTACGCTTGCGTCGTTTTCAGAACGCTTGAGGTCGATCCGGAGCGGTGGCCTGAAAAAACGCCCGGGCTCGAGGATCACAGGCATAGGCCACATTGATACGCTGCCAGTCACTGGCCTGCGCGGTGGGACTGAATGCCGTCGCAGAAGACAACAGGACACCGAAACGCTGGGCTTGTTTGCGCACCAGAGCGTAGTCGGACATCCGCGATCGCGCCCAGATGAACAAGCCACCGACGGGCTTGCCGAACACCTCCCACTCGGCGTCTTCAAGCACTTGCAACGCCGCCTCCCTGTCATTGCTCAAACGCTGGCGCTGGCGCTGGACCAGTTTGCGGTAGGCACCGCTGGCTAAAAGGCTTGCCAGCACCGACTCGCAAAACCGTGAAGCACCCATGCTGCTGATCATCTTGACCTCGGCCAGCCGCGAAATGACCTCAGCGCCGGCCACTACAAAACCGACCCGCAACGAACTGCTGAGGGTTTTGGAGTAGCTACCGACATAGATCACGTTGTCATCGGTACCCAACGCAGCGAGGCGCGTACCGGGGCCGCTGTGAAAATCCGCATAGACATCGTCTTCGATTACCAGAAGGCCATAGGTTTTGGCCAGTTGCACAACCCGCTGCGCCACCGCCGGCGCCAGGCTGCTGCCAGTGGGATTGTGATAGAAGCTATTGATAAAGATCCCGCAAGGCCTGTACTTAACCAGCAGTGCCTCAAGCGCTTCAATGTCCGGCCCGCGCGGGGTTCGAGGCACCTCGAACATGCTGACCCCGTGCAACCTGAGCAAATCGAACAGCAAGGAATAACCGGGATTCTCCACTACCACGCAATCCCCCGGCTTGAACAAGGTCCGCACGATCAGGTCCAGCCCCTGACTGGCCCCGGCCGTTGTCAGGATCCGGCTTTCGTCCACCACGATATCCAGATGTTTCAGGCGTTTGTGGATCTGCTGGCGCAAGGCTGGCAGACCCAGCGGCGTGCTGTAGTTGAACAGACCGGTCATGTCGGTGCGACTGACCTGGCGGATCGCGTAGCTCAGGTCGTCAGTTTCGCGCCAGCTCTCGGGCAGTCCGCCACACCCCAGTTTGAGTTCGTCCGAAGTGCCGCCCTGCTTCACCTCTACCCCCTCGAACCAGGGGCCATCCTGTTGCCCCTGAGCGGCCAGAGCTGGCATGGCGACAATGAAACCGGCGCCCTGGCGCGACGCCAGCACCCCTTGAGCCACCAGACGCTCACAGGCCTCAGCGACGCTGGCCTGACTGAGCAAATTGATCCGGGCGATTTGCCGCACGGAAGGCAAACGCGTTCCCGGCGGCACCTCGCCACGGCGAAGCCAGCAGGCTAGCGCGTCGACGATTTGCTGTACGACCGGCACCAATGCCTGTCGATCGATTCTCAACTCCATGAGCAAGCAAACTCCTGTCCGTTTTGCGGGAAACAGTTAATCACAGGAGCGGTCGATCTGATGTGCGACAACGCCACCAAAACCCTCAGTTCTAACCATTTGAAACACATTGTCCGGGGCCTTTAAGGAACCGAAAAAAAACCCGCACGAATGCGGGTTTTTTCCTACGTTTAACTGCCTGGTTTCAAAACGCCGTAACACCACCGTCCACCGCAAGCGAATGCCCCGTGGTGAACGCTGCGCCATCGCTGCACAGGTACAGCACCGCACTGGCGATTTCCTCGACCTTGCCGATGCGTCCGACCGGGTGCATGGCATTGGCGAACTCGCCTTTCTTCGGGTCGGCTTCATAGGCACGGCGGAACATGTCGGTGTCGATCACTGCCGGACACACCGCGTTCACCCGAATCTTTTTCTTGGCGTATTCGATGGCCGCCGATTTGGTCAGGCCGATCACCGCATGTTTCGACGCCGCATAAATACTCATCTTCGGCGCAGCCCCGAGGCCGGCTACCGATGCGGTGTTGACGATTGCACCGCCGCCCTGAGCCAGCAGTAATGGCAACTGGTACTTCATGCACAACCAGACGCCTTTGACATTGACGCCCATGATCGCGTCGAACTCATCGACCGTACCTTCGGCCAGTTTGCCTTTCTCAATCTCGATGCCGGCGTTGTTGAAGGCATAATCGAGACGGCCGTAGGTATTGACCACCTCGTCCATCAGATTTTTTACATCGCTTTCCAGCGTGACGTTGCAGCGCACGAAGGTGGCTTCACCGCCAGCGGTACGAATCAGCGCCACCGTGTCTTCACCACCCGCCGCGTCCAGGTCGGCCACGACCACTTTCAAGCCTTCAGCGGCGAACGCCTGGGCGGTCGCGCGGCCAATTCCATTGGCGGCGCCCGTTACAACGGCGACCTGGCCAGAAAACGTCATGCTCATTGTTATGTCCTCGAAGAGAAGATGCGGGGGATCGCGTGTTCTCAATCTAGCCACAAGGGCCTGCGGCGCGGCAGCACTATCAGAAGGCCGGTTGGGCGCCCATGAGTGACAGTGATAAAACCACCAGCTCGACTATCACTGCACTGGATCGATATGCATTCGCCGAATCAGCCAAACTTGCGGCATCGTTCATGAAGGTCTATCAACAAGTCTTCATTCATCTTGAGTGCCTGTCATGACTACCCAGACCAATCGCCAGTTCCTGCTCGCCAAACGTCCGGTGGGCGCGGCGACCCGCGAGACCTTCACCTATCAAGAAGTACCGGTCGGCGAACCGGCTGCGGGTCAGATCCTGGTCAAAAACGAATACCTGTCCCTGGACCCGGCCATGCGTGGCTGGATGAACGAGGGCAAGTCCTACATCCCGCCGGTCGGTATCGGCGAAGTGATGCGCGCATTGGGCGTAGGCAAAGTCGTTGCATCGAGTCATCCGGGCTTCGCGGTCGGGGACTACGTCAATGGTGCCCTGGGTGTGCAGGATTACTTCCTCGGCGAGCCGCGAGGTTTCTACAAGGTCGATCCGAAACTGGCACCGCTGCCGCGCTATCTGTCGGCGCTGGGCATGACCGGGATGACCGCCTATTTCGCCCTGCTCGATGTCGGCGCACCAAAGGCTGGCGACACCGTGGTGCTGTCGGGCGCGGCCGGTGCGGTGGGCAGCATTGCCGGGCAGATCGCCAAGATCAAAGGTTGCCGGGTCGTCGGCATTGCCGGGGGCGCAGACAAGTGCCAGTTTCTGATCGACGAACTGGGTTTTGACGGTGCCATCGATTACAAAAACGAAGACGTCCAGGCCGGCCTCAAGCGCGAATGCCCGAAAGGTGTCGATGTGTATTTCGATAACGTCGGCGGCGATATCCTCGACGCGGTGTTGAGTCGCCTGGCCATGAAGGCGCGGGTGGTGATCTGTGGCGCCATCAGTCAGTACAACAACAAGGAAGCGGTCAAAGGCCCGGCCAACTACCTGTCGCTGCTGGTCAACCGCGCGCGGATGGAAGGTTTTGTGGTGATGGACTATGCCGCGCAGTTCGCCGCCGCCGGACAGGAAATGGCCGGCTGGATGGCCAAGGGGCAACTCAAGAGCAAGGAAGATATCGTTGAAGGACTGGAGACGTTCCCGGAGACGCTGATGAAGTTGTTCAGCGGCGAGAATTTCGGGAAATTGGTGTTGAAGGTTTAACGCCAAACAAATGTGGGAGATTCTATGGTTGAGGGAAAGCCCTCAACTGGCTTTTGGCTGATATTCGCTTTGCCCTTTCAGCAAGGCGAATACCACCCGAGCAAGCTTGCGAGCCAGCATCACCAGCGCCTGAGTGGT
>NZ_JAHBDP010000090.1:0-44599 GCF_019956495.1 Pseudomonas sp. BF-B-26
GGCGCACGCTACCCAGTTTTTTCATCACTCCCAACGACATATTTCCTGATTTTCCTTCTCCCGACCTTGGGCCAACATCGACCTCGCCAGTCAGCCAAACACTGTTCACCGAAAGGTCCACCAGAGACCTCAGGTGGCAGCACTTCTCCAAGGCCGCTGGCCGTACTGCCCATGACAAAACTAAATCAACAGCTTTGGGAGTGCTCCATGATCAAGTCCTTGCTTACTCGCTTCGCACATCCACTGGCGGTCACCGCCATCGCCGCGACGGTCGCTACCAGCGCCCAGGCCGGCACCCTCTCTATCGGCCACACCACGTGGGTCGGTTACGGCACGCTCTACCTGGCTCAGGACCTGGGCTACTTCAAGGAAAACGGTTTGACCGTCGAATTACCCATCGTCGAAGAGGCCTCGATGTACATGGCCGCGCAAGCCTCGGGCGAGTTGTCGGGCTCGGCGTCGACCATCGACGAAGTGCTCAAGTACCGCCCGCAATTCTGCTTCAAGGCTGTAGCTGCACTGGATGACAGCCATGGTGGCGACGGTGTTCTGGTCGGCAAGGACGTCAAGAGTTTGCAGGAGTTGAAAGGCAAGGCCGTGGCGGTGAACGAAGGTTCGACCTCGCAGTTCTGGTTGTCTTATTTGCTGAAAAAGCACGGCATGAAAATGAGCGACATCACCGTGCAGAACATGACGGCTGACGACGCCGCCACCGCGTTCATCGCCGGTCGCGTGCCAGCGGCCGTGACCTGGGAACCGCACCTGTCGATGGTTCGCAGCAAGCAACAAGGCAAGGTGCTGATCGACAGCAGCAGTACGCCGGGAGTGATTGTCGACGTGGTCGCGCTCAACTGCACGGTTATCGAGAAGCAGCCGGAAGACGTCAAGGCGTTGGTGGCCGGTTTGTACAAAGCGGTGCAGTACACCAAGGACCATCCGCAAGAAGCTTACAAAATCATGGCCAAAGGCGTCGGCGGTTATCTGGCCGATCCGAAGGAACTGGCCGCTGCCGCGCAGGGCGTGCGCTTCTACGATCAGGCCATGAGCGAAAAACTCCTGGGCTCGCCGGGCAATCCGGGCGACAGCGAACCGCTGATCAAACTGGCCAACGAGACCGCCAGTGAATTGCAGGGCAAACCCTACAACGTCAGCAATGACGACCTGATCGACAACCGCTTCGTCAGCCCGCTCTAGGAGGTTCGCATGTTCAAGCGCAATTCATGGCTGAGCCGCTGCATCACGCCCAAGACCGGCCTTCCGGTGTCGGTGATCTGGAGCGCGAGCGGTCTGGCCTGGGTGTTGTTGGTCGGCCTGTGGGCCGGGTTGTCTTACGGCGGCGTGGTGCCGGGCATGTTCCTGCCGACACCGGGCGCGGTGGTCGAGGCCGCTGTGCGCCTGAGCCGTGACGGCACGCTGGGCCAGCATGTGTGGGCCAGCCTCGAAGTGGTCATGGTCGGCTTCATCGTGTCGTCGCTGGTGGCCGTGCCGCTGGGGTTGCTGATGGGCAGCTTTCGCATCGTCCAGGCGTTCCTTGAGCCGATGGTCAATTTCATCCGCTACCTGCCGGTCACGTCGTTCGTGCCGCTGTTCATTCTGTGGATCGGCATCGGTCTGGAGCAGCGGGTTTCGGTGATCATCTTCGGCGTGTTCTTCCAGCAACTGGTGATGATCGCGGACGTGTCCAAAGGCATCTCCAAGGACCTGATCAACGCGTCTTACACCTTGGGTTCGAACCGCCGCGATGCGGTGCTGCATGTCATCGCCCCGGCTTCGTTGCCGGGTGTGCTCGACACTTTGCGCGTGACCATGGGCTGGGCCTGGACTTACCTGGTGGTTGCCGAGCTGGTTGCGGCCTCCAGCGGTCTGGGCTACTTGAGCCTTAAAGCCATGCGCGGCTTTCAAGTGGATGTGATTTTCCTGGCAATCGCGATCATCGGCCTGTTGGGCCTGGTCACCGATCAACTGTTCCGTTTTCTCCGTCTGAGGATCGCCGCATGGGCTCAGTAAGCGCCGTCAACCCTCGTTTCGTCACGTCACAGGCCGCCCCGGTGCACGCCGCGCCACGGTTGCAAGTGGACAAGGTCAGTCTTCGCTATCAAAAGCCTGACGGTGGCGTGTTCACCGCGCTGGATCAGGTGTCGTTCGAAGTGCCGGATCAGCAATTCGCCGTGCTGGTGGGGCCTTCGGGCTGCGGCAAGTCGAGTTTGCTGTACCTCACGGCGGGTTTGAATGAGCCCACGGAAGGCGAGATCTACGTCGGTGGCCAGCAAGTTCAAGGGCCGGGTGCGGATCGCGGCATGGTGTTCCAGAGCTATACGCTGTTCCCATGGCTGACGGTGCGGCAGAACGTCGAGTTCGGCCTCAAGCGTCGCGGTATGGCTGCCGCCCAGCGCAAGGAGATTGTCGACTACTACGTCAACGAAGTGGGCTTGACCGGGTTTGCCGACAACTATGCCAAGCAACTGTCCGGCGGCATGATGCAGCGTGTCGCCATTGCTCGGGCGCTGGCCAACGATCCGCAAATCTTGCTCATGGACGAGCCCTTCGGTGCACTCGACAGCCAGACGCGCCTGCAAATGCAGCAGCTGTTGTTGCGGGTCTGGGGCAACAGCAAGAAGACCGTGTTGTTTGTGACCCACGATATCGACGAGGCGATTCTGCTGGGCGACCGGGTCTACGTGATGGGCGCCAGGCCTGGGCGGATCAAACAGATTCTGGACGTGCCGATCGAACGCCCACGGACGTTGGACATGGTCATGGAACGCTCGTTTATCGACATGAAGCGCAAGATCTTCGGGCTATTGCATGATGAGCTGGAGGAGGGGCATTGAGCCCGCACAATCCTTGTGGGAGCGGGCTTGCTCGCGAAAGCGGTGGGTCAGCCGACATCAATGTTGAATGATAAATCGCCTTCGCGAGCAAGCCCGCTCCCACAGGTTTTGCATTAAGCGGAGGTTAGGGCGCTGCCGGCAGGAGGAACCGCGCAATCACCGGCAAGTGATCGGAGATCCGCAAGGTATCGTCCTGTCTCACCATCGCCTCGACCCGTTTGATCCGCGGACTGTAGAACAGGTAGTCGACAGTCCGGTCCGGGCCGTTCAAGCCCGGATCATTCGGGTAATGGGTCAACCACTGCGCCCGGTCAATGCCGCTGGCTTCGTTGTTGGTCGGGATCATCGGGTATTTGTCCCACAGCACATGCAGCGCACTGTCGGCGGAGTAGGGCGTGCGTTGCTCGTCGGGCAGACGTCGATATTGCCCCAGCGGCAACAGGTTGAAGTCCCCGCCGATCAACCACGGCGTGCCGCGGCTTTCGAACTTGTCGAGGACTTTGACCATGGCCGTCACCTGGGATTGCAGCGTTTCGTCGGGCTGGATGACGCGGTCCAGATGGGTGTTGAACACCGCTATCTGACCGCCGTCGCTCAACGGCAGATACGTGACCAATAAGGCATTTTTCGGTTTGAACTGGCGGGTGATGAAATTGGCCGGCGCGACCGGTAATTGCAGGCGTTCGGCGTGTTCGATCTGGTAGCGGCTGAGGGTGGCCAACTGCCGGCCGACGCTGCCAAAGATGTGCGGTTCAGGCACGAAGTCGGCTTTCCAGTCGAAGGCGTGAGTGCTGCACGGATACAGGTCCGCGACTCGCTCCTGAAGCAGCTTGAACTGGTTTTGGTAATCGCTGGCCTTGGCGTCGTCATCGAGCTCCTGCAACAGCACGACGTCCGGTTGCTCGTCGCGGATCACCCGCGCCACTTCATCGAGGCTGAAAGCCATGTCTTCGGGCGTGGGTTTTTCGTCATTGCCAGCGGCCAGGTCATTCCAGAACACGTAGCGTTTTCCCGCCAGGTACTGGACGTTCCAGGTCATCACCTTCAGCGCCTGACCGGGCACCAGCGTCGGTGCCTGAGCGTTGCAACTGACCGGTAAGGCTTCCTTGGCTTCGGGGCGCCAGGTCAGGTTGTAGATCAGCAAGGCAATCAGGCCGGTCACGGTCAACAGGCCCAGCAGGGTGTAGCGCAGTAGACGGGTCATGGCTCGGCTTATAGCGTTACAAAAGTTGACCCCGAGCATAACCGACAGGCGGGCTTAAGCCCACGGGTAGAGCGGTCAAAGCGGCCCGTCAATTTTCTCGGGCACCTCGCCGATCAACATGAACAAGCGGAACAGCACCACGCTGACGAACAGTTGCAGGAAGCTGTGAGCGCTGTCGATCAACAGGGAAATCACCGGGTTCTGCGGTTCGGGATAGACCGCCAGGGTCGCGCCCTTGAGCACCCACAACGGGCCCATTACACAGAGAATGCACACCAGGATGCGCAGGAAATGGCCGCGGGTCAGGCGCAGGCTTTCTTTCATTGCCGCCAGCGGTGCCATGCCGCGCAGCACCAGCAAATACTCGCCAAACGCGAGGGTCACCATCAGCCAGATGCCCGGCAGGAAATACAGCGACAGGCCGATCAGGATCAGCAGCGTATTGAGTGCCGTCAGCACGGCAAAACGCGGCCATAGGTAGGCGGACCTCGACAGCAGGTCACGGTTACGCGGCGATTCGCCACGACTGCGGGCATCGAGAAACAGGATCAGCGCGGCGGTGTACAGCGGGTAAATCAACAAACCGACCATCACGCTGATACCGGGAAAGCTGTCCGGCTCGGTGGAGTGATCGACCACTTGTTGCAAAAGCGCCTCCAGAATCACCAGCGGCAGGCACAGCCGCACGATCTGGCCCAGATTGCGCTTGAAGAAATACAGTGAGTCACGCAGTACATCGAACGAATTCATCAGTCGGTATCGCAGGTTGGAAGCAGTGGCCCACTTTAACCGATGAAGCGCTTTGGGGCGCAAACGTAAACGTTCGGTAAAGACCATTGAAACATCCTGTATCAGCCTCCATTACGGATAAGCACCTTATCCACAGTGGATAAGGGCGACGATATTCCCGGCAATCTACGAGGTCGCCATGAACAGCGAAGAACAAACCCTGATCGATGGACTGTTTTCCCGGCTGCAACAGGCCGAAACGGACTCAGCCCCGCGCGATGCCCAGGCCGAGGCGCGGATCAAGGAACACTTGACTCGCCAGCCCGCGGCAGGCTATTTCATGACCCAGGCGATTCTGGTGCAAGAGGCTGCCCTCAAAAGCCTCGACGAACAGAACAAACAACTCGCCCAGCAAGTCCAGCAATTGCAGGCCGAACTGCAATCGGCCAAGGCGCAGCCGGCGGCTGCAGCACCAAGCAGCGGTGGTTTCTTGTCGAGCATTTTTGGTGGCGGTTCCCGTGATCCGCAGCCAGCGCCCACCCAAAGTCCACCCGCATCGGGTGGTGGCGGCTGGCGTGAACCGGCGCGGCCGTCGTTCAACTCGCAGCCGCCACAACAGAACTTCGGTGCAGCGCCGCCTCAGCAGAATTACGCCCCGCAACAGCCTGCCGGCAGTGGTTTCCTCGGTGGTGCGCTGAAAACCGCCGCCGGTGTGGCCGGTGGTGTGATGCTGGCGCAAGGCATCAGCAGCCTGTTCCATCACAATCAGCAGCCGGAAGTGGTTGAAGTCATCAAGGAAGAACCGGCTCAGGTCAATGATCAGAGCGGTGAAAAAGGTTGGGGCGAGGATCAGCGCGTGGCTGACAACTCCAGTGATCAGGGCGGCTTTACCGACGCCGACTACAGCGATGACAGCTCATCGTTCTTCGGCGGCGACGACGATTCCTTCGTCTGATTCATCTGTGGTGAGGGAGCAAGCTCCCTCGCCACACGGCCGATTATTCGCGGAACAATCCTTCAGGCTGGCATACTGGGCAACTTTTCGGGCCTGGTGCCTGATCCTGCCTGCGCTGCGGCGCGCCAACGAGGATGACCGGTGAAAAAAATCGCAGTGTTCGCCGATGTCCAGAACCTCTATTACACCGTGCGTCAGGCCTATGGTTGCCATTTCAACTATGCCGCGCTGTGGGCTGATATCAGCAAACAGGGCGAGATCGTCGAGGCCTATGCCTACGCCATCGATCGCGGCGACAGCAAACAGCAGCAATTCCAGCAGATCCTGCGCAACCTCGGCTTTGTCGTGAAGCTCAAGCCCTACATCCAGCGCAGCGATGGCTCGGCCAAAGGCGACTGGGACGTGGGCATCACCCTCGACATCATGGACGCCGCCGATCATGTCGACGAAGTGGTGCTGGCCTCCGGTGACGGTGATTTCGACATGCTGCTGGAGCGCATCATCACCAAGCACGGGGTGCAAGCCGTGGCCTACGGCGTGCCGGGCCTGACGGCCAACTCGCTGATCCGCGCCGCCAGCCGCTACGTGCCGATCGAAGGCGCGTTGCTGCTCAAGAATTGATTTTTACGGAGTTGAAACAGGTTTGGAACGCATAGCAGTCATCGACTTTGAAACCACCGGGATCTCCCCGAGCAGCAGCTGCCGGGCCACGGAAATTGCCGTGGTGATCCTTGAACAGGGGCGCATCGTCGAGCGTTACCAAAGCCTGATGAATGCCGGTGTGCGCGTCCCGGCCTTCATCGAACAACTCACCGGCATCAGCAACGCCATGCTGCGCACCGCGCCATCGGCCGAGCAGGTGATGAACGAAGTCAACGAATTCGTCGGCATCACACCGCTGCTGGCGCACAACGCCGCGTTCGACCAGAAGTTCTGGGACTTTGAACTGGGGCGTATCAAACGCACACGCTTGCAGAACTTTGCCTGCTCGCTGCTGCTCGCCCGCCGTTTGATGCCCGCCGCGCCGAACCACAAACTCGGCACCCTCACCACCTTCGCCAGCCTGCCCAATACAGGTAAAGCTCACCGGGCCATGGCCGATGCCGAGATGGCGGCCAACCTGACGGCGCATTTGGCCCAGGAGTTGCGGCAGAAGCACGGATTGCGCGAGTTGTCCCATGATCTGCTGGTGAGCTTGCAGAAAGTGCCGGCGGCGAAGATCAATGAGCATCTGAAGCGCCATCGCGGGTTCTGACTGACACCCCCAAAAATCCTCTGACACAACACCAATTCCCTGTGGGAGCGGCGGTGCGACGATTCGACTTGCTCGCGAAAGCGATTTATCTTTCAACATTGATGTTGTCTGACACACCGCCTTCGCGAGCAAGCCCGCTCCCACATTGGATCTCCTGCGGCAAATAGATTGGTGTTTAACGACGCCTCCGATTCGACGATCGCTCCTACCGAATATTAGGGATTGTCTGTCTTGCCCCTCATCTGTGGCATCGATAACCTTTTGACCGTTGCTGCCAATGCAGTAACCGGGACTGCAAGCCCGAATCGTTGGAGGCATATTTGGTTCGGAGATTCGCCCATGGTCAAAGCTACCCTCAATATCCCTAATAGCAGTGCTGACTCAGATCAGTCCGAAATAGTGCAGCCAGCTTCAAGAGAAGCTCACTTCGTACCCAAAACATTCATCCGTCATCACATCCAACTGAGAGCGCTGCTACTGCATGCCGAGGCGTGGTTTTGCGCCCGCGATATCGGCCGGTTAATGGGCGTGGATATAAACGGCAGATACGCACTCAAGCTTGATGCCGATCAGCGCCAGATGATGTGTTTGTCCGGAAGCGACGAACCTCAAGAGACATTGATGCTGAGTGAGTCCGGCGTATACGCGATGCTGGTCTATCACTACTGCCCGGAGAACCGGAATCTGCGGCGTTGGCTGACCCATCAGGTGGTGCCGATGCTGCGGGACGGTGGCGGGGTTGCTTCGAATCAGGCGCCGAGTTTGCGCTTGATGGAATGGGCAGGAGGCACGTTAAGCCTGCTGCATTGGCGGACAGAGCCCTGGGTTCGTTTAAAAGATATGCCGTGTTTGTTGGGCGCCGGATATAGCGGCGTTCGCGGATTCTGATCACACCGCAAATCCCCTGTGGGAGCGGGCTTGCTCGCGAAAGCGATTTATCTTTCAACATTGATGTTGTCTGACACACCGCCTTCGCGAGCAAGCCCGCTCCCACATTAGACCTCCTGTGGCATTAGATTGGCTTTCCTTCCAGCTGTCCCAGCGGCACGCGCTTCTCTATCGCGCTCGATAGCACAATCGAGGTCTTGCTGAATCCGAACTTGGCGATCCGGTTGATCAACTCTTCCAGCTCCGGCATCGAACCCACCGCCGCTTGCATGATCACGCACGGATCACCCGTCACCCGATGGCACTCGGTCAATTGCGGGATTTTGATCAGGTCGTCGTAGGCCTTTTGGTTGCCGTGCTGGTTCAGGCGCAGTTCGATGACGCACTGGATCGGCAGACCGATTTTCGACATGTCGACCTTCGCCTGGTAACCGGTGATCACCCCGCAGGCTTCGAGTTTGGCCACGCGCTCGGCCACGGCCGGAGCGGACAGGTTCACTTTGCGCGCCAGGTCGGCGTAGGACGCACGACCGTTTTCCAGCAGGGCGCTGAGGAGCATGCGGTCGTATTTGTCCATCGTCGGACTCCTGAAAAATGACTGACTTTCGAAAACACGGTTTATAGCGGTGATCTCCGTGTTTTGAAAAGTGTACCGGCGCTATAAACAGGTTTTGTAACTTATTTTACGCCGCTGGCCTTTCTAGAATAGCTGCTCACTTGTCTTGCCTACGAGCTGCCCCATGCCTGGCTTACGTCGTTTTCCCTTACCGTTGATCGCTGCCTTTTTCGCGTTGTACGTGATTTGGGGCTCGACTTACCTGGTGATTCGCATCGGCGTGGCGTACTGGCCGCCGCTGCTGCTCGCCGGTATCCGCTTCGTGATCGCAGGGACGTTGATGTACGCGTTCCTGCGTTGGCGCGGGGCGCCGGCACCGACCTGGGCGCAGTGGAAAGCCGCCGGGATCATCGGGATTTTGCTGCTGGCGTGCGGTAACGGCGGGGTGAGCGTGGCCGAACACATGGGCGTCGCCTCGGGTGTGGCTGCGTTGGCGGTGGCGACGGTGCCGCTGTTTACCTTGCTCTGCGGATATTTCTGGGGCGCGCGTAATACCCGTCTCGAATGGGCCGGGATTGTGCTCGGGCTGATCGGCATTGCCATGCTCAATCTCGGCTCCAACTTGCAATCGAGCCCATTGGGCGCCGCCTTGCTGATATTCGCGGCAGCGTCCTGGGCCTTCGGTTCGGTGTGGAGCAAACACTTGCCGCTGCCCCAGGGCGCGATGGCCAGTGCCGTGGAAATGCTGGTGGGCGGTGTGGCGCTGCTGATCGGCAGTGCGCTGAGTGGTGAGCATCTGGACGCCATGCCGCCAATCGAAGGCTGGGCGGCCCTGGCCTACCTGACCTTCTTCGGTTCGATCATCGCTTTCAACGCTTATATGTACCTGTTGAAAAACGTGCGTCCGGCGGCGGCCACCAGTTATGCCTACGTCAACCCGGCGGTGGCGGTGTTGTTGGGGATCGTGTTTGTCGGCGAGACCATCGGGATCGAAGAAGCGCTGGCCATGCTGGTGATCATCAGCGCCGTGGTGTTGATCGGTTTGCCGCAGTGGCGCCGGATGCCGGAACGACCTGCTGCCGTGGTGCAGACAGAATCGAGTGTGAATTAGGGTAAACTGCGCGCCATTGCATCTTGTTTTGCACACTTGTTTTGAAAAACCCGCGCTGAATTTTCCTACGGTAATCCCATGACTTTCGCCTCCCTTGGCCTGATCGAACCCTTGCTGCGCTCTCTCGAGACGCTCGGCTACCAGACCCCTACGCCGGTTCAGGCGCAAGCCATTCCTGCGGTGCTGGCCGGTCGCGACCTGATGGCCGCCGCCCAGACCGGGACGGGCAAGACCGCCGGCTTCGCGCTGCCGCTCTTGCAATTGCTGGCCATGGAAGGGCCGAAAGTGGCGTCCAACTCGGTGCGCGCACTGATTCTGGTGCCGACCCGCGAATTGGCCGAACAGGTTCACGAAGCCGTGCGTCAGTACGCCGAGAACCTGCCGTTGAGCACTTACGCGGTGTACGGCGGCGTCAGCATCAACCCGCAAATGATGAAGCTGCGCAAGGGTGTTGACGTGCTGGTGGCGACGCCGGGCCGTTTGCTCGACCTGTATCGCCAGAAGGCCCTCAAGTTCAATCAGCTGCAAACCCTGATCCTGGACGAAGCCGATCGCATGCTTGATCTGGGTTTCTCCGAGGAACTGGGGAATATCTACCGCGTGCTGCCCAAGCAACGTCAGACGCTGCTGTTCTCCGCGACGTTCTCCGACGCGATCCGTTTGCTGGCCGGACAAATGCTCAACGATCCGTTGAGCATCGAAGTCAGCCCGCGCAACGTGGCTGCCAACACCGTCAAGCAATGGGTGGTGACGGTGGACAAGAAGCGCAAGCCGGAGCTGTTCATCCACTTGTTGCGCAAGGGCAAGTGGAAGCAGGTGCTGGTGTTCGCCAAGACCCGCAACGGCGTGGACGCGCTGGTGGAAAAACTCCAGGGACTGGGCGTCAATGCCGACGGCATCCACGGCGACAAACCGCAGGCAACCCGTCAGCGTGCGCTAGACCGCTTCAAGGCCAGTGAAGTGCAGATTCTTGTGGCCACCGACGTCGCGGCCCGTGGTCTGGATATCGAAGATTTGCCATTGGTGGTCAACTTCGACCTGCCGATCGTGGCGGAGGACTACATCCACCGGATCGGTCGTACCGGTCGCGCGGGTGCAACCGGGCAGGCGATTTCGCTGGTCTGCGCTGATGAAGTGAATCTGCTGTCGGCCATCGAGACGTTGACCCGTCAGACATTGCCTCGCCAGATGGAACATGACTTCGAGCCTGAGCACCGGGTGCCGGATACCGATGCCAGCGGTCAGGTCGTCAAGAAGCCGAAAAAACCGAAGAAGCCAAAGACCTCCGGTGGCGGTAAACGCAATCTGGGTAAGTGGGTTGAGAGCGGTGATGCGTCGGCGCCGGAGCCTTCGATCAAGCCTGTGCGCAAGGTGCCGGTGTTTAATACCGGGCCGCGTAAGAAGAAGCCTTAATAGCTGCGGCGTAACTTAAGCCGCCTTCGCGAGCAAGCCCGCTCCCACACTGGATCTGTGTCGTCCACAAATCCCCTGTGGGAGCGGGCTTGCTCGCGAAGGGGTCAACTCGGTTTCAAGCCTTGTGCTTCAACCACTCCACCATCCCCAACCCCGCCGCTCGCCCACTGGCGAAACACGCGGTCAGCAGATAGCCGCCGGTCGGTGCTTCCCAATCCAGCATTTCCCCCGCGCAGAACACGCCGGGCAGTTGCTTGAGCATCAAACGCTCATCCATCGCTTCGAACATCACGCCACCGGCGCTGCTGATGGCCTCGTCCAGTGGGCGGGTTTTCACCAGTGTCAGTGGAAGCGCCTTGATCGCTTTGGCCAGCAGCGCCGGATCGGCGAAGTATTCGGCCGGCGTCAGTTCGCGCAGCAGAGCCGCTTTCACGCCATCAATGCCGAGCTGGCTGTGCAGGTGTTTCGACATTGAGCGTGAACCGCGCGGTTTGCTCAGCGCAGCCCGCACTTTATCCACAGGTCTGCCCGGCAGCAGGTCGAGGTGAATGGTTGCCGAGCCGTGCTGATTGATGGCTTCGCGGATCGGCGCCGACAAGGCGTAGATCAAGCTGCCTTCAATCCCGGTTGCCGTAATCACACATTCCCCGAGCCGCGGCACGTCGTCATTGAGGCCAATGGCGATGTTTTTCAGCGGGGCGCCGGCGAATTTGCTGACCATCAACTCGCTCCAGGCCTGCACCTCGAAGCCGCAATTACTCGGTTGCAGCGGCGCGAGTCCTACGCCGTGTTGTTCCAGTGGCAGCATCCAGGCGCCGTCCGAGCCGAGCCGCGACCAGCTGCCGCCGCCGAGGGTCAGCAAGGTGGCGTCAGGTTTGACGGTTTTTTCGCCTTCGGGGCTGTCGATGCGTAATCCACCGCTGTCATCCCAGCCGAGCCAGCGGTGACGGGTGTGGATAACGACGCCGCTGTCTCGCAGGCGTTTTAGCCAGGCGCGCAACAGGGGGGCGGCTTTCATGTCTGTAGGAAAGACTCGGCCGGAACTGCCGACAAAGGTTTCGATGCCCAGGTCATGAATCCATTGGCACAGCGCATCGGCACCGAAGCCACGCAGCAGTGGTGCAATCTGCGGCGCGCGTTCGGCGTAGCGTGAGAGAAATGCCGGGTAGGCTTCGGAATGGGTGATGTTCATGCCACCCACACCGGCCAGCAGGAATTTTCGTCCTACTGAAGGCATGCCGTCGTACAGGTCGACCTTGATCCCGGCCTGGCTCAGCACTTCGGCGGCCATCAGACCGGCGGGGCCGCCGCCGATAATTGCGACGTGAGGGGAGGAGGGCGAGGGCTGGGTCATGGGATGCGCTGCGGGATGGCGGAATAAGCCGCGCATTCTAGCAGTACACAATAACTGTGGGAGCGGGCTTGCCCGCGATAGCGGACTGTCAGCCACCAAAGATATTGAATTTGCCGGCCTCTTCGCGGGCAAGCCCGCTCCCACAGGGACCGTAGGTGGATTCGAAAGCTGGTTAAAAAACAACCGCCTCTCTGTGACCTATATGCGGTCTGGTCTGTAGGACCTTTCACTCAGGTTATCCACAGGCAGTTCCACAGGCATTGTGGGTAAAGACCCACAGCTCAATGACAACCTGATGACTGCCAGACCCGTTGTGCACTGTGATGCAGGATTCCATGACGGCGCGCCAATGCCTTGCGGTCCTTGCTGTAGCCGCCGCCGATGACCCCGACCACCGGGATATCCCGGCCCAGGCAATGACGCATCACGCTTTCATCGCGAGCGGCGACGCCTTCGTCTGTCAGCTTCAGGTAGCCGAGCGCGTCATCTTTATGCACATCGACGCCGGCGTCGTACAACACCAGGTCAGGTTGGTAGAGCGGCAGCAAATAATTGAGCGCATCGTCCACCACCTTCAGGTAATCGGCATCGCCCATGCCCTTGGGCAGTGGAATGTCCCAGTCACTTTCGGCTTTGCGTGCAGGAAAGTTCTTCTCGCAGTGCAGGGAAACGGTCACCGCTTCCGGGGTGTTGTGCAGGATCCGTGCAGTCCCGTCGCCCTGATGTACATCGCAGTCGAAGATCAGCACCCGATTTACCCGACCGCTTTCCAGCAGGAAATGGCTGATCACGGCCAGGTCATTGAAGATGCAGAACCCGGCAGGATGGTCGTAATGCGCGTGATGGGTGCCGCCGGCCAAGTGACAGGCCAAACCATGTTCCAGCGCCTGCTCGGCCGCCAGCAGCGAGCCGCCAACCGCCCGCACCGTGCGCCGGGCCAAGGCTTCGCTCCAGGGCAGGCCGAGGCGCCGCTGGTCTTCGCGGGACAACTCGCCGCCCATGTAGCGTTCGATATACGCAGGGTCATGTGCGAGCGCGAGAATCTCTGGCGGGCAGAGGTCGGGGCGCAGCAGGTCGGCGTCGCGAGTCAGTCCGCTGTCCACCAGGTGATCGCGCAGCAGGCGAAACTTGTCCATGGGGAAGCGGTGATCCGCCGGGAACTCGGGACTGTAGTCTTCGTGATAGATCAGGGGCAGGGGCATGACGAATTAACGTAGGAATGAAGGACGGATCCTACCAGCGTTGTAGACTTGCGGCATGGAAAGGGGGAGATGATGGAACCGATACTGGAACTCGAGAGCGCGCGACTGCTGTTACGGCAGTGGAGCGATGAAGATTTGCCGGAGTTTGCGGTGATGTGCGCCGATCCACAGGTGATGCGATATTTTCCGGCGCCTTTGAGTCGTCTGGAAAGTGCCTCGCTGATCGGACGGATTCGTGGTCATTTTGCCGAACATGGTTTCGGTCTCTGGGCGCTGGAGCGCAAGGACACCGGGGCATTTATCGGTTTTACCGGGCTCGCCGAGGTCGGCTTCGACGCATGCTTTACCCCGGCCACCGAAATCGGCTGGCGCCTGGCCCGCGAGCACTGGGGCCTTGGCTACGCCAGTGAAGCGGCGTGGACCGCTCTGCGCTGCGGGTTTGACCGGTTGGCGCTGAAAGAAGTGGTGTCCTTCACCACCGAAACCAACACGCCGTCGCAGAAAGTCATGCAGGCCATCGGCATGCACCATGATTCAGCCGATGATTTCGACCACCCGATGCTCGCGGTCGATCATCCCCTGCGTCACCATGCGCTGTACCGCATCACCCGTGAACAATGGCTGCAAACCTTGCATGGATAAGCCGGCACGGACGTTTACAATGGCTCCCATGGGCCCTGGCCAGAAATTGAATCGACCGTCGCAGCCATGACTGCGCGGCATGCGTTGTGTGAGGAGAGTCTGAATGAGCCAAGTGTTGGATGATCTGGTTGACCTGCTGACCCTGGAACCGATCGAAGAAAACCTGTTCCGTGGCCGCAGCCAGGACCTGGGTTTTCGTCAGCTGTTCGGTGGTCAGGTGATCGGTCAGTCCCTGTCGGCGGCCAGTCAGACGGTCGAAGAAGCGCGCCATGTGCATTCGATGCACGGTTATTTCCTGCGTCCCGGCGATTCCGCGTTGCCTGTGGTTTATCAGGTTGATCGGGTGCGCGACGGTGGCAGTTTCAGCACGCGCCGGGTGACGGCGATCCAGAAGGGCAACCCGATCTTCACCTGCAGTGCGTCGTTCCAGTACGACGAAGAAGGCTTCCAGCACCAGGCCGAGATGCCGGTTGTGGTCGGCCCGGAGAACCTGCCGTCGGAGCTGGAACTCACTCAGCAGCGCGCGCACCTGATCCCCGAGCACATGCGCGAAAAATTTCTGTGCCCGAAACCGATCGAGTTCCGCCCGATCACCGAGAAAGATCCCTACAACCCGCAGCCGTCCGATCCGATCAAGTACGTCTGGTTTCGCGCCGACGGTGCCTTGGCCGATTCTCCGGCGCTGCATAAATACTTGCTGGCCTACGCTTCGGATTTCGGTCTGCTGACTACGTCGATGCAGCCTCACGGCAAGTCGGTCTGGCAAAAAGACATGCAGGTTGCCAGCCTCGATCACGCACTGTGGTTCCATCAGGATCTGCGCGCCGATGATTGGTTGCTGTATGCGATGGACAGTCCTTGGGCGGGCAACTCGCGCGGTTTCTGCCGTGGTAGCGTGTTCAACCGTGCCGGGCAACTGGTGGCGTCGGTCACGCAGGAAGGCCTGATTCGTCACCGCAAGGATTGGGCATGAGCCTGGCCGAGGTGCGGCACTGGGTGTTCGACATGGACGGCACCCTGACGGTGGCCGTGCATGACTTCGCGGCGATCCGCGTGGCGTTGGCGATTCCTGCCGAACACGACATCCTGACCCACCTCGCCGCGCTGCCGGCCGATGAAGCCGCCGCCAAACATGCGTGGTTGCTGGAACACGAACGGGATCTGGCGCTCGGTTCGAAAGCGGCACCGGGTGCGGTAGAACTGGTGCGCGAGCTGGCCGGGCGCGGTTATCACCTGGGCATTCTCACGCGCAATGCGCGCGAACTGGCGCATGTCACGCTGGAGGCGATCGGCTTGGCCGACTGCTTCGCGGTGGAGGATGTGTTGGGCCGTGATGAAGCACCGCCAAAGCCGCATCCCGGTGGTTTGCTGAAGTTGGCCCAGGCCTGGAATGTCCCGGCCAGTGAGATGGTGATGGTCGGTGACTACCGTTTTGATCTGGATTGCGGTCGGGCGGCAGGGGCGCGGACGGTGTTGGTGAACCTGCCGGATAATCCCTGGCCGGAGTTGACGGATTGGCATGCCGCGGATTGCGTGGCGTTGCGGCAAATGTTGTTCGCTTGAAGGCCCCTTCGCGGGCAAGCCCGCTCCCACAAGGTTTTGTGTTGATCACAATACTTTGTCCAACACAAAACCTGTGGGAGCGGGCTTGCTCGCGAAGGCGTCTGATCAGGCACCACAAAACTCAGTGACCAAACAACGCCTTCTGACCCTGCGGCGAGTTGAACATCCCATCCCCGTCATGCCCGACCCCGGGTACTTCAATCAGTTGCTGACTCAAACCTTGAGGATGCAGCCGCTTCAGATAAGCAAAATAATTACGCCCGCGAGCCAATCGATTGGCGCCCTGAGCCTGGGCCTCACAGCTTTTATCCAGCGCCGGCTGATTCGGGTCGTTGTCCTGCTGCCCGAGCAGGTAAACGACATCGCGCTTGACGTAGTTTTCTTCCAGCTGCTTGGCGGTTTGCCCTTTGGCATAGGCGGGTAAATCCACCAGTCCATATTTCCAGCGATTGAAATTCGGGCAACCGGCGTGTTTGAACGCCACCGGCCGTCGTTCATCGAAGTACGCATAAGACGACGGGTTGGCAATGACGTAACGCACCTGAATGTCGGCCGCCTTGAGCGCTGGCTGATCGTGGCCCAGCAACGCGTATCGCTGCACCACCTGAGCGCCGCCGGAGTGACCGGCGATGACGATTTGCTTCACGTCCGGAAACTGTTTTCGATCGCCGATTCGGGCGATGATTTCGTCGAGCGCCGCGTAGGAACTCATGGAAAACGGAGCGCTGGATTCACCGCCCGCCATCCAGTCATTGCCCTGCCAACGCAATACGCTGTCAGCCACGGGATGGGCCGCGACGTCGGTTTCATTGAGAAATTGCGGGGCGATCACCAAGGTGCTCGCGGTTTGCCCGGCCTGTTCGGCCGCGTGCACGGCGCTCTGGCGATAGGTATCGGCATTGCGCAATCGACCATGGATGATGATCAGCACGCGTTCGATTTTCGTCGGCGCCGTGCCGATGCCCACCGCGATTTCACCTGCAGTCAGCAGCAGGCGTCCGGAGCTGACCTCTTTGACCGCATGCTCGGCAGCCTGGGCGCTTGCGCAGGTGATCAGTAGAGCTAACAGCCACTTATTCATTTATAGGTTTTTCGCTGCAAAGGTATCGCACTGGCCGACCTGGCCTTGCGCGAATCCGGTTTTGAACCAGCGCACCCTTTGCGCCGACGTACCATGAGTAAACGAGTCCGGCACCACACGACCCTGACCTTGCTGTTGCAAGCGGTCATCGCCGATGGCATTGGCGGCGTTCAAGGCTTCTTCGATGTCACCGGGTTCCAGCCAGTTCAGCCGTTTCTGCGCGTTGTTGGCCCAGACTCCGGCCAGGCAATCGGCCTGCAGTTCCTGGCGTACCAGCAAACCGCCGTCACCTTCCATCTGCCGACCCTGTTGGCGGGCGGTCTGAATTTTCGCCGACACACCGAGCAAGGTCTGCACATGGTGTCCGACTTCGTGAGCGATCACGTAGGCCTGGGCGAAGTCGCCAGCGGCGGAAAAGCGTTGGGACATTTCCTGGAAGAAACTCATGTCCAGGTAGACCTTCTGGTCCGCCGGGCAATAGAACGGACCGGTCGCCGAACTGGCCAGACCGCAGGCCGAGTTGACGCGGCCACTGAACAGCACCAGGGTCGGGTCCTTATATTGACGACCGGCCTGCTGGAAAATCTGACCCCAGGTGTCTTCGGTATCGCCGAGGATCGAGCGCACGAACTCGGCTCCTTCATCAGTGGCCGGCGGTGCCTTGCGGGTTTGAGTCGGTGCCGGTGCAGATTGCTCGCTCATCTGCCCGGTCAGTTGCCCGAGGATTTGCAGCGGGTCCTGGCCGGTCATCCAGCCGATCCCGACGATCAGGATAATCGCCGTCAGGCTCAGGCCCTTGCCGCCACCGAAACGCATCCCGCCACCGCCACTGCCGACATCATCTCCACGGGCATCGACCACGTTGTCGCTGCGTCGGCCTTTTTTCCATAGCATGTGGGAATCCTCTGATTGTCCGTGGGGATGAGTGTTGCTGCTGAGCGGGAGCGGCGCCAGTCCGGTCGTCCATCTTTTGTTGCGCACAGCAGCCGTCCCGGCAACCTGTGGTGGGTGGCCGGGTGTCTTCCAGACTCGTATTGAACACGGACAACCCATCTAATTCCTTCAGACGACGGGTTTTTATCGAGCAGGCGACCGCCTGCATCGTTATCGGACAGTGGGTTCCAGATTTCGCATTCGGTCGGTTGTCTTCTAGAATCGGACAAATTTTGTGTGGAACCTCCCATGGCCGGCAGTCAGATTGAACGTGTTTTCAGCGTGCTTGAAAGCCTCACCAGTGACCCTCGAGGCCTGCCGATGCAGACGCTGGCGGAGCAATTGGATATTCCCAAAAGCGCGACTCACCGGTTGCTCGCCGAGCTGATTCGGCTGGGTTATGTGCGGCAGAATCCGGAGAACCTGCGGTATCACCTGTCGACCAAACTGGTGGCCATGGGTTTCCGTTATTTGTCGGGCAGCGGCGCCGATATTGTGCAGCCGGTGCTTGATCGCCTCGCCGAGGAAACCGGTGAGCTGGTGCGTCTTGGGGTGATTGAAGGTGAGCGGCAGATCTGGATCGCCAAATCCCAGGGCGCCCGTTCCGGCCTGCGCTACGACCCGGACATGGGCCGCGATGCGCCTTTGTTTTACACCGCGTCGGGGCATGCGTGGCTGGCGTGTATGAGCGATGCCGAGGCGCTGTCCCTGGTCGAACGGCAGGGTGGTGAGCGGCCGAAAGACCTCGGGCCGAATGCACCACGCTCCAACATCGAATTGCTGGAGCGCTTGCGTCTGGCGCGTGAGCAGGGTTATGCCTGGGTTGAGGAAAGTTCGGCGGTGGGCACCTCGGCGATTGCTGCGGTGGTGCGACATCCGAGTGATGGTCGAGTCATCGGTGTGCTGAGCATCGCCGGGCCGAGCGCGCGGATGCCGGGGGCGCGATTGCATGAGTTGGCGCCACTGTTGTTGAAGTTTGCCGATGAGCTGTCGGCGGCCAGTCTGGCGTCGGAGCTGTTCAGCTGACCACCACCTCAGTAGGAGCAAAGCTTGCTCGCGATGAACGATGACGCGGTCTGTCTGAAACACCGCGGTGCCTGCATCGCGAGCAAGCTTTGCTCCTACAGAAACCGTGCGTTGTTCGCACACTTTTTCGGTTTGCTTGTGTAGGAATCTGGAACAAGGTTCTAAATTATTCGGGTTCGTTTTTCCTGTAAAGGATGCTTTTAAATAGTTGATGCACTACACAAGGGATATCGAATGACCGTCAGCACTCCGCTCTCCGGCGTAAACCAACCCTTCAAAGGGATTTTGCTGATCGTCGTTGCGACCTTCCTGTTTTCCAGTCACGACGCCTTGTCGAAATACCTCTCGGGCTTCTACCCGATCGTCATGGTGGTGTGGGCCCGTTATCTGGTTCACACCTTACTCATGGCCGGGATTTTCCTGCCGCAATCCGGGCTGGGTGTCCTACGAACCAAACGGCCCTTACTTCAGCTGTTTCGGGCGTTGTGCCTGTTGGGCACCAGTCTGTTTTTCACCACTGGCTTGCAGTACATCCCCTTGGCCGAAGCCACGGCGGTCAACTTTCTTGCGCCGGTTCTGGTGACTGCGCTGTCGGTGCCACTGCTGCGCGAGCACGTCACGCGTGGCCAGTGGATTGCGGTGATTTGCGGCTTCATCGGCGTGTTGATCATCGTCCATCCCGGCGGAGAACTCTTTACCCCGGCGGTGTTGCTGCCGCTCTGCTCGGCGCTGTTTTTCTGCTTCTATCAATTGCTCACCCGCAAGCTCAGCAACATCGACAGCCCGACCACCAGCAACTTCTTCGCCGGGCTGTGCAACACCCTGGTGATGAGCGCGCTGGTGCCATTCTTCTGGCAAGTCCCCAGCCTGGGCCATGGATTCATGATGGTGGCGCTGGGCGCCTGCGGGATGACGGCTCACCTGTTTCTGACGCAAGCCTTCCGCCACGCGGCCCCGGCGTTGTTGGCGCCGTTCGGTTATTGCCAGATTGTCTTTGCCGGCTTGCTGGGCTGGTTGCTGTTTTCTCACACGCCGACCCTGACCACCGTGGTCGGGATCGCGGTGATTTGTTGCAGCGGGTTGGCAGCCGCCTGGCAGCAGAGTCGTCAGTGAGAGCAGCAGGGCAGGCCTGGAATCAGGCCTGCCGGGGGAGGGGTTTTACGGGGTGACGGTCGGAATCTTGCGCGGTGCCATGAAGTACATCCAGATCAGCGCGATGAAGTACATCGCCGGAATCATGGTGAACAGCACGGTGTAGTTGTTGTTGGTGATCGTCAGAATGTGGCCGACCAACTGGGTCATGAACATCCCGCCGATGGCCGCGCACATGCCACCGAAGCCGAACACCGTACTCATCATGTGTTTAGGCGTGTAGTCCATCACCAGGCTCCAGATGTTCGCGGTCCAGGCCTGGTGCGCACCGATGGCCAGGGAGATGGCGAACACCGCGACCCACAGGCTGCTCGAACCCGCCGCCATGATCACGCCGACGATGCAGCAGGCGAACAGGAACATGGACATCAGCCGCGCCTTGATCGGGTTGACGCCACGGCCGATCAGGAACGAGGACAGGATCCCGCCGCCGACGCTGCCGAAATCGGCAGTGAGGTAGATGATGATCAGCGGGATACCCATCTGGGTCACGTTGATCCCCAGGTTGTATTGCTGATTGAGGAACGGCGGCAGCCAGTAGAGGTAGAACCAGAACACCGGCGCGGTGATCGCATAAGCCAGGGCGAAGGCCCAAGTGCCACGCATGCGCAGGATTTTCGAGAACGGTACGCGGGATTGTTCCGGTTCGACTTCCTTCTGGATGTAGTCCAGTTCCGATTGTTTGACGCTCGGATGTTCTTCCGGGTTGTAGTACTTCAAGCCCCAGAACAACAACCAGATCCCGCCCAGTGCCGACATGCACAGGAACGCGGCCTGCCAGCCCCATACATGCAGGATCAGCGGCAACAACATGGGGGTGAACATCGCGCCGACGTTGGTCCCGGCGTTGAAGATGCCGGTGGCCACGGCGCGTTCGCCGGCCGGGAACCACAACCGGGTGGTCTTCACGCACGCCGGGTAGTTGGCGGCTTCCGTCAGACCCAGAATGAATCGGCAGACCATGAAGCCGACGGCCGAAGTGGCCAGGCCGTGGGCGCCGGTCGCCAGGCTCCAGAGCAGCACGGCGAAGAAGAACACGCGCTTGACGCCGACCCGATCGATCAACCGGCCTTGCAGCACGAAACCGATTGCGTAGCCGACCTGGAACCAGAAGTTGATGTTGGCGTAGTCCATCGCCGTCCAGCTCATTTCCTTGGCGAGAATAGGCTGCATCACGCCCAGTGCGGCGCGGTCGATGTAGTTCAGGGTGGTGGCGAAGAACACCAGCGCCAGCATGCCCCAACGGGTTTTGCCGACCGCCATCGCACCGCGGATCTTGTCGCCGATGCCGCTGGTGGCAGGAGTCATGGAGGAGCGCTCCATGGAAGAGCTTTCAGAAGGAGTCATGTAGGCCACCGATTATTTTTATGTGGTGTTCTGGGTCTTTGGTCACCGGGGGCCGTGGTTGATGACGGCCCCCAATGTGGCGTTGATGTTGCGCAGTGGACGAAAAATCGTCAATTCGCCAAGGGCCATTGTGTTCGATAATCGCACGCAAAACTAACTGGGTAGTACACTTTGAATTGCTGTGTCGATTCGACCGGCCAATAATCCATCCCAAGTTAAACGCCATCCCTGTAGGAGCCCGGCTTGCCGGCGATGGCGTCCTCGAAATCGCCATCGCCGGCAAGCCGTGCTCCTACTCGAAGCGTGCGATTGATAACAAGATTGTCTCCACCACCGGGAGTCGAAATATGCAGCGTTCCATTGCCACCGTGTCCTTGAGCGGTACCCTGCCGGAAAAACTTGAAGCCATTGCCGCCGCCGGTTTCGACGGGGTGGAAATTTTCGAGAATGACCTTCTCTACTACGACGGCAGTCCGCGGGAAATTAAACAGATGTGCGCCGATCTCGGGATCGCGATCACGCTGTTTCAACCTTTCCGGGATTTCGAGGGCTGCCGCCGCGACCGCCTGCCGCGCAACCTGGAACGGGCCGAGCGCAAGTTCGACCTGATGCAGGAACTGGGCACCGACCTGGTGCTGGTATGCAGCAACGCTTCGGCCGACGCCATCGGTGACGAACAGATTCTGATCGACGATTTACGCTTGCTGGCCGAACACGCCGGTGCTCGCGGTTTGCGGATCGGCTATGAAGCGCTGGCCTGGGGCCGCCACGTGAACACTTATCAACAGGTATGGAACATCGTCCGTCAGGCAGATCACCCAAACCTCGGCGTGTTGCTGGACAGCTTTCACACGCTGTCACTCAAGGGTGATCCGAGCGCGATCGCCGAGATTCCCGGCGACAAGATTTTCTTCGTGCAAATGGCCGACGCGCCGATCCTGGCCATGGACGTGCTGGAGTGGAGCCGGCATTTTCGCTGTTTCCCGGGCCAGGGCGAATTCGATCTGCCGGGTTTTCTCGCGCCAATCATCAAGAGCGGTTACACCGGGCCGTTGTCGCTGGAGATCTTCAACGACGGCTTCCGCGCCGCGCCGCCACGGGCCAATGCCGCTGATGGTTTGCGCTCGTTGCTGTACCTGGAAGAGAAAACCCGCGAGCGTCTGGCGCAGGAAGCCATGCCACCGGCCACTGTCGACATTCTGTTCGAGACGCCCCAGGCCAGCGAGTACAACGGCATCGAGTTTCTTGAATTCGCCGTGGACGAAAGCCTTGGCGCCAAGCTGTCCCATTGGCTGGAGCGGCTGGGTTTTGTCAAAGCCGGCCAGCATCGTTCCAAGAGTGTGAGCTTGCTGCGTCAGGGTGATATCAACCTGATCCTCAATTCCGAGCCTTACTCGTTCGCCCACAGTTTTTTTGAGGCACATGGCCCCTCGCTGTGCGCCACCGCCGTGCGGGTCAAGGACAGCGCCAGTGCGCTGGCTCGGGCCGTGGCTTATAAAGGTCAGCCGTATCGCGGACTGGTCGGCCCCAATGAACTGGAGCTCGCCGCGGTGCGCGCGCCGGATGGCAGCCTGATTTATCTGGTGGACCAGGACGCCGATGTCTACGGCACCGACTTCAATCTGCAACCCTCCGCCGTGGCCAGTGGCGGTCTCAAGCGCATTGACCATATGGCGATGGCGCTGCCGGCCGACAGCCTCGACAGTTGGGTGCTGTTCTATAAAAGCCTGCTGGATTTTGAAGCCGATGATGAAGTGGTGCTGCCTGACCCGTACGGCTTGGTAAAGAGTCGTGCGCTGCGCAGCCGGGACAGTTCGATCCGCTTGCCGCTGAACATTTCCGAGAACCGCAACACCGCGATCTCACATGCACTGTCGAGTTATCGCGGCTCCGGCGTGCATCACATCGCCTTCGATTGCGACGATATTTTTGCCGAAGTCAGCCGGGCCAAGGAGGCGGGCGTACCGCTGCTGGATATCCCGCTCAATTACTACGATGACCTCGCCGCACGGTTCGATTTCGACGACGAATTCCTCAGTGAACTGGCCTATTACAACGTGCTCTATGACCGCGATGCCCAAGGTGGCGAGCTGTTCCATGTGTATACCGAACCGTTCGAAGGACGCTTCTTCTTCGAAATCATCCAGCGCAAGAACGGTTACGCAGGTTACGGCGCAGCCAACGTCGCGGTGCGACTGGCGGCCATGGCCAAGTCTCGAAGCGGTGCCGTACGTCAGGCAAAGTTGTAGGAAAATCGTAAACATGGGTACAAACCGCCGCCGCGCGGCTTCCTTCACTGTGCGGCGCGGCCCATAATCGCCAACCTGTGCAGTGATGGCCGTGAGCCCGCAATGACGATAACTTCAGAACTCTCCGCAGCGCCCGACGAGCCGATTGTCGAGCCGCGCAAGAGTCGCAAGAACAACCCGGAAAAGACCCGCGAGAATATCCTTCAAGAGGCGATTGTCGAGTTCGTCCAGCAGGGGCTTTCCGGCGCTCGCGTCGATGCGATTGCCGAGCGCATCCACACCTCAAAACGCATGATCTATTACTACTTCGGCAGTAAGGAACAGCTCTACGTCGAGGTGCTGGAGAAACTCTACGGCGATATCCGCAGCACCGAAAATCGTCTGCACCTGACGGAACTGGCTCCGGTGGAGGCGATTCGGCGGCTGGTGGAGTTCACTTTCGACCACCATGATCGTAATGTCGACTTCGTGCGTATCGTCAGCATCGAGAACATTCACAACGCTGAATACGTGAAGCGCTCCGATGCGATCAAGGCGATGAACAACACCATCCTCGATTCACTGGGCGAGATTTTGCGTCGCGGTGCTGAGGAAGGTGTGTTCCGCGCGGGGCTCGAGCCGTTGGATGTGCATCTGCTGATCAGCTCGTTCTGTTTCTATCGCGTGTCGAACCGCCATACCTTAAGTGAGATTTTTCAGATCGACCTGCCGGAAGAAAGCATCAAGCAACGTCATCGGGCGATGATCTGCGAGTCGGTTTTGCGCTATCTGCAGGCCTGACGCCTTCGCTTTTCAGCCATTCATGCTCTGAAAATGCTCGAGCATTCGCTGCGCATCCGGCACCACGCCGCTGAACAACTCAAACGCCTTCACCGCTTGAAACACCGCCATGTTGCCGCCATCCAGCGTGCGGCAACCCAACGCGCGGGCGTTGCGCAGCAGTTCGGTTTCCAGCGGGAAGTAAACGATCTCCGCCACCCATAACTCACCTCGAAGCAGCTCCACCGGCACTGGCATGCCCGGCAGTTTTTTCATGCCCATGGGGGTGGTGTTTACCAGACCGTCAGCCTGGGACAGGGTGCTCGACAAGTCATGGCCCGCAACAGCCCGGCCGCTGCCGAAATGTTGATTGAGGTTGTCCGCCAGGCTCTGGGCGCGGCTGGTCTCCACGTCGAAAATGCTCAGCAGCTGTACGCCTTCACTCAAGAGTGCATGGGCCACTGCCGCGCCGGCGCCACCGGCGCCCATTTGCACGACGCGCTCTAGGGCAACGCCCTGCAAGCCACGACGGAAACCTTCGGCGAAGCCCAGGCAATCGGTGTTGTGGCCGATGCGTTTGCCGTCCTTCAGCACAACTGTGTTCACCGCCCCAATGCCTCGGGCTTCCGGTGACAATTCGTCGAGCAGCGGGATGATCGTCTGCTTGCACGGAAAGGTGATGTTCAGGCCGGTGAAGTTCATCCGCTCGGCGGCTACCAACAGGTCGGGCAGGGCGCTGCTGTCGAGTTTCAACGGGTCCAGATCGATCAGGCGATAGAGGTAACGCAAACCCTGGGCATCGCCTTCATGCTCGTGCAGGGCGGGGGTGCGAGAGGCCTGGATGCCGGCGCCGATCAGTCCGGCCAGTACCGCGTTGTTCTGAGTCACGGTCTTCATCCCTTTAAACGTTGGCTGAAATGCTCCAGCGCCAGGCGATAGCCGTGGCTGCCGAAACCGGCCATCACCGCCGTGGCGATGGCCGACACAAAAGAGTGATGGCGGAAGGGCTCGCGGGCATGAACGTTGGACAGGTGGACTTCGATAACCGGCAATTCGCTGGCGACCAGGGCATCGCGGATCGCGACCGAGGTGTGGGTCCAGGCGGCCGGGTTGATGACGATCCCGGCACAACGGCCGCGAGCGGCGTGAATCCAGTCGAGCAGTTCGCCTTCATGATTGGTCTGGCGAAACTCCACCGCCAGGCCGAACTCTTCGGCGGCACGACCGCACAACGCAGAGATGTCGGCCAGAGTTTCGTGGCCGTAAGTCGCCGGCTCACGGGTGCCGAGCAGGTTCAGATTCGGGCCGTTGAGCACCAGAACGATAGGGGACATCGGGGTCTCTCCACTTATTGTTTTTGGCATTGGCCGAGGGTTTCAGCCTGTGGAGATAAATTGTACTAGATGGTTAATTTGGTCAATTGAAGAGGCGGTTCTCAAGGTTAATGTGTGCGGTGATCGGACGGTTTCGGCTTTTCAGCGGGGCAGATGCTCAACCAGGAAATCGATAAACGCCCTTAAACGCAACGGCATATGGCGCGTTTGCGGGTAGAGCAGGGTGAACGGCCGCGAGCGCCCGCCATAGGGCTTGAGCACTTCCACCAGCGAGCCATCGGCCAGTTCGTTTTCGACGATGAAGCGATAGGTCTGGAACAGTCCCGCGCCATGTTTGGCCAGGGTCACGCCGCCCAGCACATCATCGGAACAACTGAGGTTGCCCTCGGCCAGAATCTCCCGGTGCACGCCATTGTCGTTGAACAGCCAGGCAATCCGCCGACCGCTGCTGGGCAATTCGTACTGGATGCACTCGTGCTGTTTAAGATCATCCAGCGTTTGTGGAATGCCCGCGTGCTTGAGGTAGTCAGGACTGGCAATCATCACCAGCGCGGCGTCTTCCAACTGTCGGGCTATCAGGCCGGAATCCGGAATCGCCCGCACGCGGATCGCCATGTCATAGCCTTCACCGACGAAATCGATGTTGCGATTACTGATGTGCGACTCGACCTTCACCGCTGGAAAGCGCGCCCGGAAAGCCGGCAACAACGGCAGAATCCGGTGATGGGCATAGGTGGTGGGAATGCTGATGCGCAGGGTGCCGGAAGGCTGTTGCTGCTGGCCCATGACCTCACGCTGGGCCTCGACCAGTTGCGCCAGCGCCTGGCGACATTCTTCGTAATACCGGCGACCACTGTCGGTCAGCTTGACGCTGCGAGTGGTGCGGGCGAACAACTGCACGCCCAGGCGTTCTTCCATGCGCGACACCGAACGGCTCACGGCTGCGGGCGTCACGCCAGCCACCAGTGCGGCAGCGGTAAAGCTGCCGGCCTCGGCGGCCAGGCAAAACAGCTCGATGCTGCCCAGTTGAAGATCGTCGAATTGTCGCTGCATGATTGATTACACCGGGGATCAAATGAAGTGTGTGAGTCAGTGTTTATCAGATGTCTGCACACAGATACAGGGCGTTCGTGATGAACAAACCCGTCGGGTTGATTTCCTGACAAGCCAAGACAGCCGTCCTCGGGACGGCTTTTTTGTAGGCGCGAGGAAAGGATTGCTTACCATTTTGCGGTGTTATCCACCGGCCCGAGCCGAGCCTTGGCGCTAGTCTCAAAAGTCGCAGTGATGATTCAGCACTGCGCCAGTTATCGGATTTTTCAGGGAATGTCGGGTCTTCGGGCTCATTAACCTAACGGATGGGTTAGCATGCGATTATTCAGCTACAAAGGGTTTTCAATGGTGATCATGTTGCGCGATGAGCACTGCCCGCCGCATGCACATGTGGATGCCGGAACCTGGAGTGCGCGCTTCAAATTCAGCTTCTGGCACAACAGTGTCGAGCTGTGGGACGTGGTTCCTCATTCTCGAAGGCCACCTGTAGCGGTGTTGGAAGGGTTGCGTCACGCGCTCGGACAACCCGCTCATTTGCGCCGCGCTCGGTGCATCTGGTGGGACAAGCTGCACACGGTCTGCCTCGATCATCAGATATGGGACTGGCAAACCAGCGAAGTCGTGGTGGTAAAAAGGGTCGCCAGTACGACCTGCATGATTGGCTCGGCTTGCTATGAGCCCGAGACGAACAAGACCCTGCTGGCGCTGATAGGCGTTCCGGAGGGCGTGGAGATCGAACTATGAAAACGATAACAGCAAAAATGTTGGTGGATCGGCCCGTAACCGAAACCGTGCTGGATGAAGCCATCCAGCGTGGCCAGCTGCGCCACAAAGGCGGTCTGCGGGCGACTTCGGTGACCTTTGTGGAACCGTGCCTGGCGGTCAATTTCATTGATGGCAGTGGCGTACTGTTGCCCGTGCAGCACTATCCGGAGTTCGATGATTTCGACGTCGAGGATTTCGCAGACCTGAAAGTCGGCTTTTCCGGGACAGCCCTTTGCCACGAGGGCAAGGATCTGCAAGTCTCCATCGCCGGGATGGTTTCGGCCAGCAAGCCGCTGATGGACATGGCCGCGTCGGTCATCGCCTCGCGTAATGGTCGCCAAAGCAGCGCTGCCAAAGCAGAGGCTGCGCGGGCGAATGGCCGTAAGGGCGGGCGCCCACGCAAGACAGATATCACCCTTTAAGCACGCACAAAAAAGCCGTCGTGATGACGGCTGATTTGTATCTGGCGTCGGCAATTACCGGCGGGTCAACAACACCCCGGATTCCATGTGATGGGTCCACGGGAACTGGTCGAACATTGCGCATCGGGTGATGCGATGGGTGTCGTGCAACTGGGCGATGTTGGCCGCCAGGGTTTCCGGGTTGCAGGAGATGTAGAGGATGTTGTCGAAGCGACGGGTCAGCTCGCAGGTGTCCGGATCCATGCCGGCGCGAGGCGGATCGACGAAGACGCTACCGAACTCGTAGCTCTTCAGATCGATACCGTGCAGACGACGGAACGGACGAACTTCGTTCAGGGCTTCGGTCAGCTCCTCGGCGGACAAGCGCACCAGGGTGACGTTACCCACAGCGTTTTCGCTGAGATTGCTCAACGCGGCATTGACCGACGCCTTGCTGATTTCGGTGGCCAGCACTTTGCGCACGCGCGTCGCGAGCGGCAAGGTGAAGTTGCCGTTGCCGCAATACAGCTCCAGCAAATCGTCGGAGCGATCACCGAGTGAGTCGTAAGCCCAGTTGAGCATCTTCTGGTTCACGGTGCCGTTGGGCTGGGTGAACGCGCCTTCCGGCTGGCGATAGCTGAAGGTGCGACCGCCGACGTCCATCTGCTCGACCACGTAATCGTGACCGATCACTTCTCGTTTGCCCTTGGAGCGGCCGATGATGCTGACGTTCAAATCGGCTGCCAGTTTTGACGCCGCCGCGTGCCAATGCTCGTCCAGCGGGCGGTGATAGCACAAGGTGATCATCGCATCGCCAGCCAGGGTGGTAAGGAACTCCACCTGAAACAGCTTGTTGCTCAGGGCCGCACTGGTTTGCCACGCTGCTTTCAGCTGCGGCATCAATTCGTTGATGCGCAGGCTGGCGATCGGAAATTCTTCGATCAGGATCGGCGTGCGCTTGTCTTCCTGGGAAAACATCGCGTAGTGACGATCACCGGCTTCGCGCCACAGGCGGAATTCGGCGCGCAGGCGGAAGTTTTTCAGCGGCGAGTCGAACACCACAGGTTCTGGCGCACCGAACGGGGCCAACAGGTCACGCAGGCGCGTGACCTTCTCTTCGAGCTGAACGGCGTAAGCCTTGGAATCAAAAGTCATGCGTTGAACCAACCCAGCTTGATCACGAACAGAATCGACAGAATCACCAGTGCCGAGTTCAGCTCACGGCCGCGGCCGGACAGCAACTTGATCGCGGTCCAGGAGATGAAACCGAAGGCGATGCCATTGGCGATGGAATAAGTGAACGGCATGGCCAGAGCAGTGACCACGACCGGTGCGGCGACGGTGATGTCGTCCCAGTCTATTTCGGCCAGGCCGGATGTCATCAGTACCGCGACGAACAGCAGCGCAGGTGCGGTAGCAAAGGCTGGAACGCTGGCCGCCAATGGCGAGAAGAACAGCGCCAACAGGAACAGAATCGCCACGACAACGGCGGTCAGGCCCGTGCGGCCACCGGCACTCACGCCGGCTGCGGATTCGATGTAACTGGTGG
Organism: Pseudomonas sp. BF-B-26; assembly: GCF_019956495.1. NCBI lineage: Bacteria > Pseudomonadati > Pseudomonadota > Gammaproteobacteria > Pseudomonadales > Pseudomonadaceae > Pseudomonas > Pseudomonas sp. BF-B-26. Next base: position 29,353 of record NZ_JAHBDP010000090.1, read on the forward strand.
TGGTCGAGGTGCCCAGCAGCGAACCGGCCATGGCCGCGGTACTGTCGGCGATCAGGGCGCGACCCATTTTCGGCATGTGGCCGTCCTTGCCCATCAGGCCGGCGCGCTTGGCGACGCCGATCAGGGTGCCGGAGTTGTCGAACAGGTCGACGAACAGGAAGGCGAAAATCACGCTGACCAGCCCGATGTCCAGGGCGCCCTTGATGTCCAGTTGCAGGAAGGTCGGGGCCAGGGACGGCGGCATCGACATCACGCCGCCGAACGGGGTGAAGCCCATCACGATCGAAGCGATGGTGACTGCCAGAATGCCGATCAGTACTGCGCCGCGCACTTTCAGCGCTTCAAGGGCCACGATCAGGGCAAAGCCGAGGGTCGCGAGGATCGGGGCCGGTTTTTTCAAATCGCCGAGGCCGACCATGGTTGCCGGGTTGCTCACCACGATGCCTGCGTTATGCAGGGCGATCAGGGCCAGGAACAGGCCGATACCGGCGGCAATCGCCGAGCGCAGCGGCAACGGGATACTGTTGATGATCCATTCGCGGATGCGGAAGATCGACAGCAGGAAGAACAGCACTGCCGAGATGAACACCGCTCCCAGCGCTACTTGCCAGGTGTGGCCCATGTGCAGGACCACGGTGTAGGTAAAGAAGGCGTTCAGGCCCATGCCCGGCGCGAGCGCGATCGGGTAGTTGGCGATCAGGCCCATCACCGTCGAACCGATGGCGGCTGCCAGACACGTGGCGACGAACACCGCGCCCTTGTCCATGCCGGTCTCGCCGAGGATGCTCGGGTTGACGAACAGAATGTAGGCCATGGCCAAAAAGGTCGTGAAGCCCGCCAGAATCTCGGTCCGCACGTTGGTGTTGTGTGCCTTGAGTTGAAACAGCCTTTCCAGCATGTCTGCTCCCCGTGGCGCGCCAGGCGCCGTGAATGTATCGACCTCAACAGCAAAGCACAGACCGCTGCTGGCGCCTGGTAATTTTCTGTGGGTCGGAAAAAGCCGCGCATCATACCAGCAGCGTGGGGTTATGGCTGCTTATGGCTGCGATCGTCGTCGATGTTTTGCGGTAAAGCCAAGTGCGCCATACTGCGCGCTGGTTTTGGGGGTACTTATGTATTGCATGAATAAACGTCTGATTGCCGTATTCGGAGTGTCGATCGCCTTGTTCCTGGGGGCACACACCGCCTCGGCTGCATCGGCGGCGCCGTTGAGTCAGGTGAAGGTACTCAAGGTCGAGTCGCCGAGCTGTGGTTTTGAAGACATTGCGCAGGGGCAAGAGCAAACCCGCTGCAATCACAGCGGACCGAACATCAAGGTCTACGTGCTGGAAGTCGGTTACGGTCGTAGCGCGCATGTCGGGCTGGACGGTTTTGAAGTGAATGGCACCCGGACCCCGGTCTGTGCTTTTGATAATGGCAACCTGACTGAGTGCACCGTCGGGAAAAAAACCGTCGGCTATCTGTACGTCTTCGATCTGGCGGGTAAACAGGAAGGCACGTTCACCTTCAGCAACACGTCGATCAACGCGCCAGGCAACACGCTGTCGACGCAGCTTTACATCAAGTAACGGCAGGCTCGAACAAGGGGCGGGAAAGCTGACTACGCTTTAAAGATCATCCAGTGGACTGCGCCCATGACCTTTAGAGCTCTGATTACCCTCGCCGAGGGCATCGATGACCTGCAATCAGTGACCCTGATCGATGTGCTACGCCGTGCCAAGGTTGAAGTGGTTGTGGCCAGCGTCGAGGGACGGCGCATGCTCACCTGCGCGCGCGGCACCCGAGTGACGTCCGATGCGATGCTGGTGGACGTGCTGGCACAGCCGTTCGACCTGATCGTCCTGCCCGGTGGTGACGTGGGGGCGCAACATCTGGCGGCGCATCAACCCCTGCAACAATTGATCAAGGATCAGGCCGCGGCCGGGCGCCTGTTCGCCGGCATCGCCGAGGCCCCGGCGCTGGCGTTGCAAGCCTTTGGCGTACTGCGTCAGCGGCGCATGACCTGCCTGCCCTCGGCCAGCCATCAACTGTTGGGGTGCAACTTCGTCGATCAACCGGTGGTGGTCGATGGCAACTGCATCACAGCCCAAGGTTCAGGGGCGGCGTTGCAATTCGCCCTGACGCTGGTGGAACAACTCTGCGGTAAGGCCACGCGAGCGGCGGTGGCGGGGGAGTTGGTGGTCTAGAACGTGCCCCGGACAAACTGCTTCAGACCTTCACTTCTTCCACCGGCACATGCATGCGGTCGCGCTTAGCCAGGGTCGGGAACAGTTTGATCCACGCCCCGGTCACCACCAATGTGCCAATACCGCCCATGACCACGGCCGGTACGGTGCCGAACCAGTGGGCGGTCAAGCCGGATTCAAACTCGCCCAACTGGTTCGAAGCACCGATGAACAGGCCGTTCACGGCACTGACCCGACCGCGCATTTCGTCCGGGGTTTCCAGTTGCACGAAGGAGGCGCGGATCACCATGCTGATCATGTCCGCCGCGCCCAGCACCACCAACACCGCCAGGGAAAACCAGAACGAGGTCGACAGGCCGAACGCAATGGTCGCGACGCCGAACACACCCACTGCGGTGAACATGACCCGTCCGACTTTGCGCTCCACGGCAAATCTCGCCAGGTACAGCGACATCAGCAGCGCACCGACTGCCGGCGCTGAACGCAGCAGGCCCAGGCCCCAAGGGCCGGTCAGCAGGATGTCCTTGGCGAACACCGGCAGCAACGCCGTTGCGCCACCGAGCAGGACGGCAAACAGATCCAGAGAAATCGCCCCGAGAATGTCTGGACGACTACGAATGAAGCGGATACCCGCCAGCAGTGAATCCAGCGTCGCCTTGCCCTTGTTCAGCGGTGTCTGCCGTGCAGGCAAGTTGAGCATCAGCAGGCAGGCGATGAGGTAGAGGATCACCGTCGGGCCATAGACCCAGACGCTGCCGAAGGCGTAAAGCAATCCTCCGAGGGCCGGGGCAACGATAGTCGCCGATTGCTGTGCGGATTGGGCTGCGGCGACGGCGCGGGGGAACAGCGCGCTGGGCACGATGCTCGGCAACAAGGCTTGAGTGGTCGGCATTTCGAAGGAGCGGGCGGCACCGAGCAGAAACGCGAGGATGAAGATCATCTCCCGGGTGACATTGTCGGTCGCGCTACCGATGGCCAGCGACAGGGCGATCAACGCTTGCACGGACTGACAGATTGCCGCGACCTTGCGCCGGTCATAACGGTCCGCGACATGCCCGGTGTGCAGCATGAACAGCACCCGCGGGGCGAATTCCACCAGACCGACGAGGCCCAGGTCGAGCACATTGCCGGTCAATTGGTAGAGGTTCCAACCAATGGCCACGGTGAGCATCTGGAAACCGCTGGCGGTAAACACCCGAGCCAGCCAGAACGCAATAAAAGGGCGGTGATGACGTAACAGCAAAGGCGCTTGGCTGGGCATCTGAGGGCAGGTCTTGAGCGAGGGGAGGGTCGAGATTATCACCAAGCTGTAACCAAAAGTTGCAGGGCAGGGAAATTTAGTTAGCTAGACACCGATCTCGAAAGCGCAGAAAGCCCGCTCCCACAGGGAATGTGTTTCTGCCTATGACCGTAGCGCCGAGGCAACCTGTCACGCGGCAAAAGACCACACCGTCCATCGTCAAAAATGGGACTACTCTTTCAACGTTGCTTGATCCAGATCAAGACCGCTCGTGGAATTGATCCGGCGGCCAGATGGCCAGACTCCCTACGTTGTGATGTTTGTAGAAAAAGAACGAATTCAAATTCGCCACACTCCATATCCGTGGGGGCAGTGGGTGTAGGCCGCAAGCCTTCAGCCGGTATTACCTGACAGAGGAAGACTTATGTTCGGTTTGGAGGCACTTGATCTCGCCCGGATTCAGTTCGCGTTCACCATTTCGTTTCACATTCTATTTCCCGCCATCACCATTGGCCTGGCGAGTTACCTGGCGGTGCTCGAAGGTCTGTGGCTGAAAACCCATAACGACACGTACCGCGATCTGTACCACTTCTGGTCGAAGATTTTTGCGGTCAACTTCGGCATGGGCGTGGTCTCCGGACTCGTCATGGCCTATCAGTTCGGCACCAACTGGAGCCGCTTCTCGGACTTCGCCGGCTCCGTGACCGGGCCACTGCTGACGTACGAAGTACTCACCGCTTTCTTCCTCGAAGCCGGTTTCCTCGGGGTCATGCTGTTCGGCTGGAACAAGGTGGGGCGCAATCTGCACTTCTTCGCCACGGTCATGGTCGCCATCGGCACACTGATCTCGACCTTCTGGATTCTCGCGTCCAACAGCTGGATGCAGACGCCGCAAGGCTACGAAATCGTCAACGGCCAGGTCATTCCGGTGGACTGGCTGGCGGTGATCTTCAACCCGTCGTTCCCGTACCGCCTGATGCACATGGCCACGGCAGCGTTCGTTGCGACCGCTTTCTTCGTCGGTTCCTCGGCGGCCTGGCATTTGCTGCGAGGCAAGGACAACCCGGCGATCCGCACCATGCTCTCGATGGCCATGTGGATGGCCTTGATCGTGGCGCCGATTCAGGCGGTCATCGGTGACTTCCACGGGCTGAACACGCTTGAGCATCAGCCGGCGAAAATCGCCGCGATTGAAGGTCACTGGGAAAACCACGGCGATGAGCCGACCCCGCTGATCCTGTTCGGCTGGCCGGACATGAAAGAAGAACGGACCAAATTCGCGGTAGAGATCCCGTACCTGGGCAGCCTGATCCTCACGCACTCGCTGGACAAACAGGTCCCGGCACTCAAGGAATTCCCGCCGGAAGACCGGCCGAATTCAACCATCGTGTTCTGGTCGTTCCGGATCATGGTGGGCCTGGGCATGCTGATGATCTTCACGGGGCTGTGGAGCCTGTGGCTGCGTAAACGCGACAAGCTGTATACCTCGCGACCGTTCCTGTACCTGGCGTTGTGGATGGGGCCGTCCGGCCTGATCGCGATCCTCGCGGGTTGGTTCACCACTGAAATCGGCCGTCAGCCGTGGGTGGTCTACGGCCTGATGCGCACGGCAGACGCGTCCTCCAATCACAGCTTCATGCAGATGAGCATCACGTTGATCATGTTCGTCGTGGTCTATTTCGCGCTGTTCGGTGCCGGTCTGGGCTACATGATGCGCCTGGTGCGCAAAGGGCCGAAGATCGACGAAGGCAAGGAAACCAACGAGGGTGGTCCTGGCCAGAAACGCACGCCGGCCCGTCCGCTGTCCGCCGCCGATGACAACGGTGACGACGACCACCGCCCCAGCCTGACCAAGGAGATTTGACTCATGGGTATTGATCTTCCGCTGATCTGGGCCGTGATCATCATCTTCGGCATCATGATGTACGTGGTCATGGACGGTTTCGATTTGGGGATCGGGATTCTCTTCCCGTTCATTCCGGGCAAGACCGATCGTGACGTGATGATGAACACCGTCGCGCCGGTCTGGGACGGTAACGAAACCTGGTTGGTACTGGGCGGCGCAGCGTTGTTCGGTGCCTTTCCGCTGGCCTATTCGGTGGTGCTCTCGGCGTTGTACCTGCCGCTGATTTTCATGCTGATCGGGCTGATCTTTCGCGGCGTGGCCTTCGAGTTTCGCTTCAAGGCCAAGGACGACAAGCGCCATCTCTGGGACAAGGCGTTCATCGGTGGCTCGGTTGCCGCCACCTTTTTCCAGGGCGTGGCGTTGGGTGCATTCATTGATGGGTTGCCGGTGGTCAATCGCCAATTTGCCGGTGGCTCACTGGACTGGTTGACGCCGTTCACCCTGTTCTGCGGCGTGGCGCTGGTGGTGGCTTATGCGCTGCTCGGTTGCACCTGGCTGATCATGAAGACCGAAGGCAAGTTGCAGGAACAGATGCATGACCTGGCTCGGCCACTGGCTTTCGTGGTACTGGCGGTGATTGGTATCGTCAGCATCTGGACCCCGCTGGCCCATGCCGAGATTGCCGCTCGCTGGTTCACCCTGCCGAACCTGTTCTGGTTCCTGCCGGTGCCGATTCTGGTGCTGGTGACCATGTACGGTCTGATCCGTGCAGTGGCTCGCAATGCGCACTACACGCCATTCCTGCTGACGCTGGTGCTGATCTTCCTCGGCTACAGCGGTTTGGGCATCAGCTTGTGGCCGAACATCGTGCCGCCGTCGATCTCGATCTGGGACGCCGCCGCACCGCCGCAAAGCCAAGGCTTCATGCTGGTGGGCACGCTGTTCATCATCCCGTTCATCCTGGGTTACACCTTCTGGAGCTACTACGTGTTCCGCGGCAAGGTCACCCACGAAGATGGCTATCACTAGAACGCGCGACTGTGGCGCAGGGCTGATACCTGCGCCATTTCTTCAGAGGAGATTGCGATGATGGCGGGTAAACATTCCTTGCAGGAAATCGAAGCAGCAGAGAAAAAGCCGCTTTGGCAGCGACTCGGCTGGCTGGCGATGATCTGGACCGGTAGCGTTGTGGCGCTGTTCATCGTGGCCAGTCTGATGCGCATGTTCATGAATGCCGCGGGGCTGACGACCCACTGATTTTTTGCAGCAGATCCCATCCCGTTGCCTTGCGGCACGGATTCACAACCCTCCTTGGCTGGAGGGTTTTTTTTACCCGGGATTATTTTCGGGCTTTAAGGATCACGAACTTGGGTGTGGCCGCCACTTGCTCGACACCGCGGAACAGCCGCGCGAGTTTGCTGTGATAACCCAGGTGACGGTTGCCGACGATGTACAGCGCGCCACCGACGACCAGCGCCTCTCGGGCCTGCTGGAACATGCGCCAGGCCAGGAAGTCGCCGACGACTTGTTGTTGGTGAAACGGCGGGTTGCACAGTACGACGTCCAGAGACTGTGGTTCCTGGCCCGCCAAACCATCGCCGGCACGTACCACCACTTCCCGGTCACCCAGTGCCGCGCGCCAGTTTTCGGCCGCCGATTGCACGGCCATGAACGATTCATCCACGAGCGTGTAGTGGGCGTCTGGGTTTTGCAGGGCACTGGCGATGGCCAAAACGCCGTTGCCACAACCGAGGTCGGCCACCCGCGCGGAGCCAAGGTTCTTTGGCAGGTGCGGCAAGAACGCTCGCGTGCCGATATCCAACCCTTCGCGGCAGAACACATTGGCGTGATTCAGCAGTTCGATCTCAGGGGCGTCGAGTCGATAGCGGGTCGGGTAGGGGGACACAACGGGGGCTTTGACTTCAGCGGTCGCGATCAATAGCCGAGCCTTCTTCACCGCCAGCGAGGCTTGCACCGGGCCGATGTAGCGCTCCAGCAGATCGCCCGCAGCGCGGGGCAGATGCTTGATCATCGCCGCCGCAATCACCTGGGCTCCCGGCGCCAGTTGGCCCTGCAAGCGAATCAATTGTTCTTCCAGCAAGGCGAGGGTTTTCGGGACCCGGATCAGTACCCGGTCAAAGGGGCCTGAAAAGGCTTCACTGGCAGGTACGCTTGCCACCGCATCAAATGCCTGGCCGTTACGGATCAGATTTTTTTCCAGTCCCTGAAAGGCCAGGAACGAGTCGCCGCTGCTGGTCACTTGAACCTTGCCCACCAGGCTGGCGGCCAATGCGCCAAAGCTGTCGTTGAGCACCAAAACCCGAGTGTCGGCCGAGGGCTGTTGGTCGGCCAGATGGGTTAGCAGGTATTCGTCTGCGGCGTCAAACGCCTGCAGCGGTTCGTTCTGCTGTTCGGGCTGGCGGATCAGGTCGAGTCGGGCGAAGGGTGTTTCGAGCAAGGGCATGAGGCGGGGCTCTGGGTAATCAACGGGGGTCATCAACAGGTGTCCCGCAGCCCAAGGGCGTTGTAGCGGGCGAGACCGTCCGAGTGTACTGCGCCGTGAAGGTTTACACGTCATCACTCAAGAAGGACCGCAAATGGTACGTTTTTTTCTTTTGGATTACTTGCAGGTTTTTTGGCTCAGCGAATCGCGCTGCTGTTGAGAATACCGTCCTTGGTTGCGGCGATGACTGCGGAAATCTTGTTATTGACTCCCAGTTTCAGAATCGCGCTTTGCACATGAAAATTGACCGTGCGTGCGCTGAGATTGAGGATTCTGGCACTCTCATAGGCAGTCTTGCCATCAGCCGCCAACCTCAATACATCGATTTCGCGGGGAGACAAATGCGGCACGACCGGCTTCGCCGCTTTCTTGGGCAGTGTCTGTGTGACCAACCCGTGCAGGTGGCGCCCGATGAACACCGAGAAACCGAGATTTTCATACAGCTCAAATGCAGTGATCGGGCAATGGCTTCTGGCCAGGCTCAGAATGCTGCAAACACCATTGTCCTCGTCATGGACCGATTGTGACCAGCCATGCTGCAATCCTTGCTTCTCAAGCGCATCCCACAACCAGGGAGTCTTGGAAAAAAGTTCTTCGCTCCATAGGACAGGCAATCTGGAGTGATTGCAGTGAGCCACTACCGGGTCTATTGCGTTGAAATTTTTTTGTTCATATTCAATGTTCCAATCCGTCGGGTAGTTGTTGAGTTGGACTGTATTAAAGTGGTCAGTTTTTGTTTGGTATGTTGTTGAAAAAGCGAAAAATTTAAAGCCAATGTTTTTCGCAAAGCCGAGTGAAATCCGGTAGGCAGTCTCAATCTCCGTTGCCTGTGATAATTGATTGAGTTGTGATTCCTTCCACCTCTCCATTGTGTCTCTCCAGATGTTGATACTTGGGGGTGCCATTTTGGATCCAAGATCTGGCACGAAGGCGAGTGTAGGATGTTTCCTAAGTCTGTGTGAGACTTTTTAGCTTGGTTTGAGATTTTTAAACAAATATCTGGTTCTAACGTCAGGAAATTAGAGTAGATAAGGGCATGTCGGGCTTATTGTAATCAGGCTCGTTAACCGCGTGGTTAATGTTTAAGTCGTACTATGAACTTAATGTAAATGAGGTCCTGGCTAAAGCCACTACAAATCACCGGTGTTTAAGCTGTCCGCTTTGCGGGACACTGTGGCTATCTGTTGAATGGAGCACCCCATGACCGCCAGCGCAGAAAAATTCACTCGCCAGACCTTGCTCGACGTCCAGTCGCTGACCCCCAGTCTGTTCACCCTGCGGACCACCCGGGACCCGGGTTTTCGTTTTCGTGCAGGACAATTCGCCCGGCTGGGCGTTACCAAGGCTGACGGCAGCACCGTATGGCGCGCCTATTCCATGGTGTCGTCGCCCTATGACGAGTTCCTCGAATTCTTTTCCATTGTGGTGCCAGGGGGGGAGTTCACCAGTGAGCTGAGTCGGCTGGGAGTCGGCGATACGCTGCTGGTCGAGCGTCAGGCCTTTGGTTACTTGACGCTCGATCGCTTTGTCGACGGCCGTGATCTCTGGCTGTTATCCACAGGCACCGGCCTGGCGCCGTTTCTGTCGATCCTGCAGGACTTCGAGGTCTGGGAGAAATTCGAACGAATCATCCTGGTCTACAGCGTGCGCGAAGCCCGGGAACTGGCTTATCAGGACCTCGTCAGCGGGTTGGCCGAGCGCGACTATTTAGCGGAGTTTGCGCACAAACTGCAGTTCATCACCACCGTCACCCGGGAGCAGCATGCTGGCGCTCTGAGCGGCCGGATCACTGCGCTGATCGAAAATGGCGAGCTGGAGCGGGCGGCAGGCCTGGCGCTGACGGCCGAGCACTCAAGGGTCATGCTCTGCGGCAACCCGCAGATGATCGATGACACGCGCAAATTGCTCAAACAACGCCACATGCACTTGAGCCTCAGTCGCCGGCCCGGGCAGGTGGCGGTGGAAAATTACTGGTAAAAAAACGGCGCCTCAAGGGGCGCCGTTGATTGTTTGACTAACGTCTTCAGGGCCGATTGTTCTGAGCCTTGAGCAAATCGCGGATCTCTTCCAGTAGCTCTTCTTCCTTGGTCGGAACCGGCGGCAGCGTTGGCGCTACGGCCTCTTCGCGTTTCAGGCGGTTGATGGCTTTGACGCCCATGAAGATCGCGAAAGCGACGATGATGAAGTCAATCAGGCTCTGGATGAATTTGCCATACGCCAGCACTACCGCGGGGACATCGCCGTTGGCTGCCTTGAGCGTTACGGCCAGATCACTGAAGTCCACCCCTCCGATCAGCAGGCCAATCGGTGGCATTACCACGTCGCCGACGAACGATGAAACGATCTTGCCGAAGGCGGCGCCGATGATGATACCGACCGCCATGTCGACCACGTTACCTTTGACCGCGAAGGCCTTGAACTCACTTATCACGCCCATAGGTTATTCCTTGTTACAGATGAGGTTGGTGAACGCAGTGTAAATCAGCATGGTGCTTCGTGCTTGAAACAACTGTGTATAGCGCTTGCCGGCCACCGTGTTCGGGGTAGCCGCTTTAATGTTGGGCGTCCCGGGCGCCCGTGGGCATTTTCTCCCTCGATCGCTCAGCTCTGCTGAGTGGAGGGAGTGCAGAAACAAACATAAAAAGTAGGGGCTTTAGTATCACTCGTTCGATGCAAGGATAAGCTGCGGTATATGTCGTTTAATGTGAATGGTTTACAGGATGTATGGACTCGTATCTTAAACAGTCCCATCTGATATTTGATGCGGAGAATGCCATTATATTGCCACTGGCTTGGTTGTTCGTATTGTAAAGTTTGCTTAACGGCTGGATTGTACATTCAAGTTATAAATGATGAAGGCCTGTACAGGTTCTGGTTTTTGTTTTATTGAGCGAGACAACTATTGTGTAAAGTAATTTCTGAGAAAGTTGTACAGTTTTCACAGTTAGTAATGCAGTGGATGTATTCAAAAGACTGAACAAGTTGCTGCCAGGGGGGCGCTGGGTAACTTCGCCGCGCGTGACCCACTCCAGCTGAGCTATCATCGCGGTTTTTGCCGGGAGTTCAGATGGCCAAGGCCAAGCGCATGTACGGCTGCACCGAGTGCGGCTCAACCTTCCCCAAGTGGGCTGGCCAATGCGGCGAGTGCGGGGCCTGGAACACCCTGACCGAAACCATGGTGGAGAGCGGTGGCGCAGCAGCCCCCAGCGGTCGCACCGGCTGGACTGGTCAACAGGCACAGATCAAGACCCTGGCCGAAGTCAGCGTTGAAGAAATCCCGCGTTTTTCCACAGCGTCCAGCGAGCTCGATCGGGTGTTGGGCGGTGGTCTGGTGGACGGTTCGGTGGTGCTGATCGGCGGTGATCCTGGCATCGGCAAATCGACCATTCTGCTGCAAACCCTGTGCAACCTCGCCAAAGTCATGCCGGCGCTGTACGTCACCGGCGAAGAATCCCAGCAGCAAGTGGCCATGCGCGCGCGCCGTCTCGGTTTGCCTCAGGATCAACTGCGGGTGATGACCGAAACCTGCATCGAAACCATCATCGCCACCGCCCGGCAGGAAAAGCCCAAGGTAATGGTGATCGACTCGATCCAGACGATCTTCACCGAGCAACTGCAGTCGGCACCGGGTGGCGTGTCCCAGGTCAGGGAAAGCGCGGCGTTGCTGGTGCGCTATGCGAAGCAGAGCGGCACGGCCATTTTCCTGGTCGGCCACGTGACCAAGGAAGGCGCTTTGGCGGGGCCACGGGTGCTGGAGCACATGGTCGACACGGTGCTGTATTTCGAAGGCGAATCCGATGGGCGTTTGCGTTTGCTGCGGGCGGTGAAAAACCGTTTCGGCGCCGTCAACGAACTGGGCGTATTCGGTATGACCGACAAGGGGCTGAAAGAAGTCTCCAACCCTTCGGCGATTTTTCTCACCCGTGCGCAGGAAGAAGTGCCGGGCAGTGTGGTCATGGCGACGTGGGAAGGGACGCGGCCGATGCTGGTGGAAGTCCAGGCGCTGGTTGACGACAGCCATCTGGCCAATCCACGTCGGGTAACGCTGGGTCTGGATCAGAATCGGCTGGCGATGTTGCTGGCGGTGTTGCACCGTCACGGCGGCATTCCGACCCACGATCAGGATGTGTTTCTCAACGTGGTTGGCGGGGTGAAGGTGCTGGAAACGGCCTCCGATCTGGCGCTGATGGCGGCGGTCATGTCCAGTTTGCGCAACCGGCCACTGCCCCACGATCTGTTGGTGTTCGGCGAGGTCGGGCTTTCCGGCGAAGTACGCCCGGTGCCGAGCGGCCAGGAACGCTTGAAAGAAGCCGCCAAGCACGGCTTCAAACGCGCCATCGTGCCTAAGGGCAATGCGCCTAAAGAAGCGCCGCCGGGGTTGCAGATTATTGCCGTAACGCGCCTGGAACAGGCGCTCGACGCCCTGTTCGATTAACTTTCCAGACAGAACACAAACCCTGTGGGAGCGGGCTTGCTCGCGAAGAGGGAGTGTCAGTTGCCATCAATGGCACCTGACACACCGCTTTCGTCGGAACGCCGCCCGGAGCAAGCCCGCTCCCACATTGGAATGACGCCAGTCTTTAGATTTCGATCAGAGCGCCCAGTTCGCGCTCAAGCTGTTGCGGATCGCCAAGGTTGAGCTCAACCAACCGCCGCAGGCGTTCGATGGATTCCAGGCTGATGTGTTTGCAGACGAAGCCGAGCTGACCATGATCATCGTGGGTCAGTTGCACATCCATCTTGATGGCGACGTCCTCGTTGAGATGAACATCGACCAGGAAATGCCACTCCCGATTTCCCAGCCACGGTTCGGGCTTTTCGATCAACAGTCCCTTCAGTGACAGATCGATCAACTTCACCGGCCAGATGAATTCCCCTTGGCTCAGCTCGGTTCGGGCATCGAACGCAATACGTTTGAAGCGGCGGCGATCGGCAGGGTGCTCGCTCATGAGGCAATCCTCGTAAATGTTCGCTGACTATAGACCCGCATTGTCACAGGTTGCCAGCAAAGTGATGGCTCAACCCATGTCGGGGGATGGCCTTTGCGGCCGTTAGCGCTAAACTCGGGATGACTGTCTTTCTTGTCCACCCTGGCTGGAATCATAAAATGAAAAATAATAATAGCCTGCTACGCCACCTACCCTGGCTGCTGCTGGCAACCGTAGGGGCGTGCGCCCTGGGTGTAGTGGCATTGCGCCGAGGCGAGGCAATCAACGCCTTGTGGATTGTGGTCGCTGCCGTGGCCATCTATCTGGTTGCGTATCGTTACTACAGTCTGTTCATCGCTAACAATGTGATGCAGCTCGACCCGCGACGGGCCACCCCCGCCGTGCTCAACAATGACGGTCTGGACTACGTGCCGACCAACAAACACATCCTCTTCGGCCACCACTTCGCAGCCATCGCTGGCGCGGGACCGCTGGTCGGTCCGGTCCTGGCGGCGCAGATGGGTTACCTGCCCGGTACGCTGTGGCTGATTGCCGGCGTGGTGCTGGCCGGTGCCGTTCAGGACTTCATGGTCCTGTTCATGTCCACCCGCCGCAACGGCCGTTCCCTCGGCGACATGGTTCGTGAGGAAATGGGCCGCATCCCCGGGACCATCGCGCTGTTTGGCTGCTTCCTGATCATGATCATCATCCTCGCGGTGCTGGCGCTGATCGTTGTGAAAGCCCTGGCCGAAAGCCCATGGGGCATTTTCACGGTGATGGCGACCATCCCGATCGCGATGTTCATGGGCATTTACATGCGCTACATCCGTCCGGGCCGCATCGGTGAAATCTCCGTGGTCGGCGTGCTGTTGCTGCTCGGTTCGATCTGGCTGGGCGGGCAGATTGCCGCTGATCCGTTCTGGGCCAAGGCGTTCAGCTTCAACGGCGTGCAGATTACCTGGATGCTGGTCGGTTACGGTTTCGTCGCCGCCTCGTTACCGGTCTGGCTGATTCTGGCCCCGCGTGACTACCTGTCGACCTTCCTGAAAATCGGCACCATCGTGGCCTTGGCGATCGGCATCCTGATCACCATGCCCGACCTGAAAATGCCGGCGTTGACCCAGTTTATCGATGGCACCGGCCCGGTGTGGAAGGGCGGTCTGTTCCCGTTCCTGTTCATCACCATCGCCTGTGGCGCGGTCTCGGGTTTCCACGCGCTGATCTCCTCTGGCACCACGCCGAAACTGCTGGATAACGAGGTCAACGCCCGTTACATCGGTTACGGCGCCATGCTGATGGAATCCTTCGTCGCCATCATGGCCATGGTTGCCGCGTCGGTGATTGAGCCGGGCGTGTATTTCGCCATGAACAGCCCGGCGGCAGTCGTCGGCGGTGACGTGGTGGCCGTGGCACAAACCGTCAGCAGCTGGGGTTTTGCAATAACCCCGGAAGCGTTGCAAGCGGTGGCCAAGGACATCGGTGAAACCACGGTCCTGGCCCGTGCCGGCGGTGCGCCGACCCTGGCGGTTGGTATTGCGCAGATCCTGCACAGTGTCCTGCCGGGTGAAAACACCATGGCATTCTGGTACCACTTCGCAATCCTGTTCGAAGCGCTGTTCATCCTGACGGCTGTGGACGCCGGTACCCGTGCCGGACGGTTCATGCTGCAGGACTTGCTGGGTTCCTTCGTGCCGGCGCTGAAACGCACCGAATCCTGGACCGCCAACCTGATCGCAACCGCTGGTTGCGTGGCGATGTGGGGTTGGTTGCTGTACCAGGGCGTGATCGATCCGCTGGGTGGTATCAACACCTTGTGGCCGCTGTTTGGTATCTCCAACCAGATGCTCGCCGGTATCGCGCTGATGCTCGGCACCGTTGTGCTGATCAAAATGAAACGCCAGCGCTATGTCTGGGTCACCATGCTACCTGCCGTGTGGCTGCTGATCTGCACCACCACCGCCGGCTTCATCAAGCTGTTCGATGCCAACCCGGCGATCGGCTTCCTGTCGCTGGCCAAGAAGTACAGCGATGCGCTGGCCAACGGTCAGATCCTCGCCCCGGCCAAGGACATTACGCAGATGCAGCACGTGATCTTCAACGCCTACACCAACGCAACGCTGACGGCGCTGTTCCTGTTCGTGGTATTCAGTATCCTGTTCTATGCGCTCAAGGTCGGCATTTCCGCCTGGGGCAGCAAACAACGTACGGATAAAGAAGCGCCATTCCAGGCTCTGCCGGATGCTTGATCGAGGATTGCAGTATGTTCAATGACCTGAGTCGCCTCGGTAAATACCTCGGTCAGGCCGCGCGCCTGATGGTCGGCATGCCCGACTACGACAATTACGTCGAGCACATGCAAACCAAACACCCGGACAAACCGGTGATGACCTACGAGATGTTCTTCCGGGAACGCCAAGAGGCTCGTTACGGTGGCAAGGGTGGGCCGAAGTGCTGTTGATGCAACAGCCAGGCTGATGCAGTCCCTGTGGGAGCGGGCTTGCTCGCGAAAGCGGTGTGTCATTCAACATTAATGTCGACTGAGAC